>JBHLNC010000102.1:0-6837 GCA_048937435.1 Promethearchaeota archaeon
GACTTGTATTTCTTATTCTAAGAAGAGCAAAGGAGTGAAAAGATACGCCTCAACTAATCCGAAGCATGCGAAAACGGGGCTTAGTGATTCTTGTTGGGTTTCTAGTAGCCTTTTCTTTGATTCAGACCACTGCAGCCCATGTGCCTCTTTTCATGGTGGGTGGACATTCACTCGATGAAGCAGTACCCATTGAAAACCCAACTAAATCGTGGGTCATCTATTCTACTATTGACGAAATTGATGAGCCGCACTACTTCTATCTGGATATGCAAATAGGAGAACGGATCCGCCTGATGCTTATGGTTCCCATTCTGGATGGGGATCAGGGCTTCCGACCGCGTCTTGCCCTAATGGGTGAAGGTTTGACTAACATGAGTACGCCTCCAGGAAACCTCGAAATTCCTTCAGGTGCACAAGTGATGATCTTAGAACCGGAGCCGCCTATTCCAGAATATGAAGGGTTCACACCCACTTCCTTTTACGTGCTCTATGACCTTGATATCTTAGCTCCTTCTACTGGGCGCTACTATCTTGCATATTATGAGCCTGTAATGGCTGGAAACTTTGCGATTGCAGTCGGTTATCAAGAAACCTTCAGCTTCATCGAATGGGTTACGGTACCTTTCACCGTCCTCATTACCCATTTATGGAACTATCAAAGTCCGCTTACAATTGTTGCTCCAATTTTGGTGACCCTTCTCTTGGGCTTTGTACTGGTCTTTTGGCGTTATCCTCGCCTTCGCGAAGCCCCGCAGCTACTCACCTGGATGGGTACTACCATCGGACTGTTATTCATTGCCAGTGGTATCTTCCTCCTCTACCAAATGGGCCTAGCCCTCTTGCAGGCTCCTGCCAGCCCCCAAATTGCCATTACCATCGTTTTTGGTGCCATTCCCATTATTCTCGGATTACTCGCAATTCGCAGTTTTGTCTCGACCGATTGGCAGCATAAACCTCGTCAACTGATTCTCTTATTCATCCTAGCAATATCCGCGCTCTTCCTTTGGGCGGGCTGGATTCTTGGACCTATTCTTTTAATGTTGACTGCAACAATTGCTTCCATCCAATTACTCCTTGAACTCCGCACGAGCACAGTAACTATGGAGTAAAAAGCAAGCTAGCCCTGAGTTCACAATTAGAACTACAATGAATGGATCCGGCTATTTGATGAATTTCTGATACTCCGTTGGTATCTGGATTGCGAACTTACAGTGTAACGCGCCGGTTAACGCGGTTTCAATAGGCTGCACTTTGACTGGTTGATCGAAGACGACGTCCCAGTATTTTTTTGTATATCCCGCACTGCAGTGGCAGAAATTAGGGGAGATTTCAGCCTCAGTTCTGTTTTTTATGGCTCCGCGTACCCAGGGGCAATAGCAGACATAATATCGTTTCATGTGAGGGTCCTTGGCGTCCAGCATTGCTTTGATGTGGTACGGAATTTTTGTGCTGATGATTTTGTGACCCTTACGTATCCCGGGTGAGATGGTTGGTGTATTTTCCACGTACGCTACAACGTCTTCATCGACGAATTGAGCGTATTCCAAGGTGCCATTCTTCATGTGTTGGCGAAAGCGGTCGACGACTTCCTGATGTTTGAGCTCTAGAAAGGCGTCAATATCGTTGAGCCGGAGAAAATCCTCGCGGGCTTGTGGTTCATCGTCACGTCCATGCAAACAAGGAGCAAGTAACGCAATCGTGTTGTCTTCTCCGAGCGTCTCTTCCAAGCGCTTCATGACAATTTTGGTGACCTCACACTTGGTTTCAGGATCCACGCCCAACGGTGGTAATTGGATGTCCGTAAAGATTTCATCGCGGACTGTTTCTCCGAATTGTTCAGCTACGCGGTCAAACAGGTTGTCCATAGCATTATACCCTTCATGGATGTCGATCACCTCTGCCACATAATCATAATTCTTGATGAAATTACCATAATTGTAGAGTGCACGGAGAGTATCTAATACTGCATCAGGATTAACGTTGACGAGGTGTTCTGTGTACTGTAATATTGTGCCTTTAGGGAGGGCATCAATATTGTCGGTTTTTTGAAACTTTTGCAGCTCTTCCAAGCAATTGAGGAAGGTTTTGGCTCGCTCTGTGTCAACTTTTCGTTCTGATAAGTATTTGCGAAACGTCGTTTCATTCAACACCATTCACCATTGTTTGTCTTCAAGTCTTAGTTTAATCAGTACCGGCTATTCATCAAGGCGTTCTAGTTTGAAGCAGACGGGTCGGACACCATCCGAGCAGGCGGTGTACATGATGCCGTCTTCCATCCAGCCGTGGAAGTTACCGCCCCAGTTGAGGACGGAGAGGTCCTTGTATACGTCATACCAAGCCCAAGTGCAGAAGTCGTCCGGTTTCTGCCCTTTTTCGACGATGAATTCTTGGCCATCCTTGAAGCTTTGGCATTCGGTGGCGGTTTTCCCACCTGGAGTTACATAGTCTTTGCCAAACACGTCATTTGGATGAAACCGTTTGATAACTGTGATTTTAATTTTAGGCATATGTTCTCACCATAAGGGAATACTGTCTCAGTTTATGAGATATAAAACGTTTTGGTAACCTGCGAGTACGATTTCGGGCTCCTGATTCAAACAAATCATAAAACATCAAAACAAACGGGTGCATTCTTCAAAGAGACACGGCTATTCGCGAATCACTTAAGGACTTCAAATGCTTAAATTTCAAGCGAATTCGCACATTTATCATAACATTATTAGAGCGCGAGATTCCATGTTGGTTCTTGTTAGAATCAAATGGGCGATCGAAAACACGAAGAAAGTTATCCAAATCCGTCTGGACAATCCAATGCCGCCAGAAATCAAAACACTCGGTGAAGCCGTCATATATGGACAACACAAAGTCGTTGGACTCTATGAAGCACCAGACGAAATTGCCATGTTTAAAGCTTTAACCCCGTATGTCGGGCATGCGACATTCAAGGTTCAACCGGCAACCACAGTGGAAAATGCGATTAAGATCTTCAGAGGTAAGTAAATTCTTCATGAGGGCTACAGACTAGCCCTCTCCCCTCTTCTTTCGTTCATTGATGAGCCGCTTTAGTGATTGCTAACTCTCAAGCTTGGGTTAAAGCTAAAGAGATTCAAGAGGGGTGTTATTCCTTGTAGCTTTGTAAATGGGAGGTTATCTGTTTGGAGTTTGATGAGTTAGTCAAAAAGCGTCGCAGTATTCATTACTTCACAGAAGAAGCAGTCTCTGATTCTGATTTGATGAACGTTCTTGAGGCAGCACGTTGGGCACCTTCGGCAGGCAACAATCAGCCCTGGCGGTTCGTCATTGTCCGAAAACCAGAGACAATTGAAAAAATTTGGGAGACCACAACTGGCATTGAGGTTCCAATTTCGTCAAAGCGCACTATCAAGGTGACACCTCAAAACTTCATGAAACAAGCTCCGGTAGTCATTGTCGTTTGTACCGATACTCAGGCCTACAAGGGTAAACAGAACAACATCTTTGCCGACCGTTTCTGCATTCAAGACTCTGCCATTGCCACTATGAATCTCCTCCTCGCTGTAGCTAATCGAGGGATGGGTGCTTGTTGGATTGGAATGTACCGCGAAGATGCGCTCAGTGAGGTCCTCAATCTACCGTCTCCTATTCGACCCGTGGCCATTGTTCCCATCGGACATACGCAATCCAAAGAACAACCCCGCCCTAGAAAACACCTCAAAGAACTCATTCACTACGAAAGCTATCAAAGCAAATAGGCGGGGAAAAATCAACGAATAAGAGCAAAAACGTCTTCTGTAACCGGATTACTAGCAAAAATATACTGCCAACTAGATATTATGTTGTATGGGAATACTTGAGGATCTAAATCAAATTCATAATGAGATTATGTCAAGTCCTCAACAAGTGGATGTAGATACAAAGCGAGCCTTTTGGCGTATCGTGGGACAAATTAAACGTCAACCTACTCCTAATGAAGCGTGTATTACTAAAGCCGCAGAAATACGCGATTTGTTCTACGAAGAACGGCTGGGAAAACCCCGGTCGCTGAAGTGGCTCTTTTTCTGGTTCCTATGTGGGACTCTTGGCCTCTTCTATTACATGTGGTTGGTTCTCTTCGATTTACAACCCACGGGAAATTTCTGGGTTGATCTCTTTTGGGTCTACTTCTATCCAGGTTCCCTGGTTGCAGGTATCGTGTTTCTCTTCTATCCGTTTGGACGCCTAATTTTCGGGAGAGTCTTGGGGATTCGTTTGGATGGAATTACCCGTGATATCTATTACTTACCTACGTTGAAAATCAACTACGCCACTTACCTGAAAGCCTCTCCACCTCGCCGGCAATGGTTTTTCTTCTTTGCCGGGTACTGGACAGCGTTCACCGCCCTCTGGGTAGGTACCATCGGCTTTGTGTTGGGTGGTGAATGGGTTGGTATCGCTTTCGGACTAACCCTTGCCGCTCTTGAAACACTTGGTGCGTTCGTTGGGGGAAAATGGGGCGGAGAACTCGGTCATTTCCATCGCGAACGACAAATTGTGAAAGATTGGAAACGCAACCTTGAAACGTAATAACCAATGTTGTGTTGTGGGCCTATGGACTTTGTAAAAATCACTGACAGTTGTTATGCCTTGATTAACGGCGTCAATACTACCGCCTTCATATTACCTTCTCAAGTCGTCATGGTTGATGCTGGTGCACGACGCCTGCCAACCGAAATGCAGGCAGTGAGACGGCAAATCGAGGGGCTTGCTAGCAAGCCAGTCAAAACTGTGATTCTCACTCATTTTCACAGTGATCATACACATAGTCTTCCGTTTTACTCTGACTGCACAATTATTGCTTCAACACGCCTAGCTAAGCATCTCATTGACGCTAAACGTAAAACTATTCTTGGTTTCCCCGTCGTAGCTCCAACGGAGCTCTTTGAAGATTCGTTGGAACTTCAAGACGGATCTGTTCGGCTTATCATTAAACGCACTGGCGGACATACTGATGATTCCAGCTACGTCTTCTTTCCTAATGACAAAGTGTTGGTTGCAGGGGACAATCTCATGCCCGGCTATCCCTGGGGTGGAAAAGGGAGTAGTCTCCATCACTGGATTCGTGCTCTTCAAGAATATCTTGCCCTCGAAGTTGATACCATTATTCCTGGTCATGGTCCTTTATTGACCAAAGCCTTCGTCCAAGAACGATTAAAGTTCATGCTCAAGGTCCAAGCCACCATGCAGAAATACATCTCCCAAGGAAAAGGTGAAAAAGAGGTGCTTGCCGCGGCTGACGCGATACCTTATCAAAAGCCGCTGAGCCCACAAGCAAAGCCCCAGGTACTACGGCGATGGTACAAAAACTGGGATCAACAATAGGACGCACAAATTTAGATGCTTACTTTTCTTCAATTCTTGCAAGGGATTTAGCGAGCTTCTTTTTCTCTTCGAAATTTGCCAGTCTTCCAATCATGATGCGTTGGGCTTGTGGAGACCCTGCCCCATGCATGGATTCGGTTAAATACCCAACTGCGGCGCGTCCTAGAGTTAGGTTTTCAATTAGTCGGAGGATTTTCATCCGGTCGATGGTATCGACTCCTTCAGCTCCGACCAGATACTTTTCGATAATTTGGCGGGTTTCGGGATTTTCTAATTCTTTGGCACTGGGGCAGGTGACAAACAATCCGCCTGCAATATCTTGTAGCAGTCGAGAGATTTCGAATGGAAATCGGGTCACGTTCTGTTTACACACATTTGCCAGTAAGATGTCGACAAGATAATTGCCGGCAGCAGTTTCCTGACCGCAGCTTGAACAGGCTAGCCCACAGGAATAAAGGGTTTCATTCAAATGCACCATTTCGGTGAGCTTGTCTTTGATGTGGGAAGCGTTTTGGACTCCGTTGTATTCGGCGATGGTGGCAGCTGCTCCAATCAATACATCTCCGACCCCTACTTTACAGCCTCCATAGCTCTGACGATGGTAGGCGGCAAAGCTTTCGACAATCCGACTACAAAATTCAGACTCCCCGTTCATGAATATCCGCTCAGTAGGGACAAACACATCTTCGAAGATTATCAGGCATTCTTGGCCTCCAAACTCGGGATTCCCACAATCAATATCGCCCTCGGCGCTCTGATCCAGTCGGCGTAAATCGCTAGCCTGTCTACCATAAAAATACGTGATTCCCTCTGCGTCTACAGGAATCGCACAACAAATGGTGAATTCTTTTTCGGCGTCACGCATTGCAAGGGTTGGCATGAGTAGATGTTCATGGGAGTTAACAGCCCCTGTCTGATGGGCTTTTGCTCCTCGAATAACTACGCCGTCATCGCGGCGATCAATAACGTGCACAAATACATCAGGATCTTTTTGTTCGGAGGGACGTTTGCTGCGATCCCCTTTGGGATCGGTCATGCAACCATCAACGACCCAGTCGTGTTTTTCTACCTGTTTCATGTATTCGATGAACCGTTGGTGATAGTCGGTCTTGTGTTTCTGGTCAATATCATAGGTGGTCAAATACACCGCATTGAGGGCATCCATGCCGACACAGCGTTGAAAACAGGTACCACATTGCTGGCCAAGCAAACGCAGCATTTGCACCTTTTTCTCAAGATCTTCAGTACTCTGATGTAAATGGCAAAACCGGTTAATAGTCTCCCCCGTTATCGATGAGGTCGCTGTCATGATGGACTGAAATTGTGGATTGTGTGCCAGGTCATAAGTTAGGGCAATTGAATTGATTGACGTCTGAATAATTGGATGGTTAAGTGGATCTTGGAGCAGTTCACCAGTGAAGTAGACTTTGAGAGGTTTGCGGTCACGGAGGCTGGCGCGATACTCTTCACCTGTCTTTAGAACCATACATGTTCACCTTC
>JBHLNC010000103.1:0-2405 GCA_048937435.1 Promethearchaeota archaeon
GTTGCCTTAGGGCTATTTATATTTGGTTTCCTTCGGATATTGGCACGTTGGACAAAACCCCACATAGGACCAGCTGAGCATATAGCCAGTTGGCTAATTGATGTTCCTTTCCGCACAAAATTCACGGCATTCATTAAAACTGTTATATCTGATTGGACCTTTGGCGGAACAATCCGTCGTCAAAGCATTTACCGCTGGGTCAAACACGGGATGATAATAGTGGGCTTTGTTGGCCTCCTCCTCTTCCATGGATTACCCCGCTTCATTTTACTCAATGAAACCATTCTCTTTCCCTGGGCCACCCTTGAAATGCGAATAATCGCCCATGACCTATTAACCGCAATATTAGTCATTGGTGTAATCATGGCTTTTGGGAGCCGGATTGGCTCAAAGGAAGGGCGAAGCGTCACTAATCTGCATAACTACCTTCCACTAATTCTCCTTCTTGCCATAGCCATTTCTGGTCATCTAGCCTTCTCCTATGAATACGTCTTTGGACTTCGAGGTTGGTTCGGAATTGCCCACGCCTTCATAATCTATACGATGATTGCGGTCTTGTTTTATTCCAAATTCCAACACATCATCGCGGCCCCCATCATTATGGTGCGAAATTCAATCGAAGAAAAATGGGCAAAGGAATATGTCCGGGAAGTAACGGGAGTTGATGATTCTGACAACAAATAAAGAAAAAATCGATTTCACACAACTGACCCGTAAACAGACAATGGAACTCGATGCATGCGTCGATTGTGGTGAGTGTGTAAAATTCTGCCCTGTCTTTGACCAGCTGCAACGTGAAGGTATCACTGCCCGTGGAAAAATTCGAAACTTGCGAGAAATGGTAAAACAAGTCTATGGAATCATGGGGCGAGTCCGAGGCGGTGGTGTCGCAGACAAAAATAAGATCGATATGTTTGTTGACGACCTCTATCTTTGCACGGTATGCGGTCAATGTCAAATAGTTTGTGAATCTAAGATTAATAGCTGTGATCTGTGGGAAACGGTTCGTGCCGATATGGTTCGTCAAGGATTTGGACCTCTTGAACGACAGCGCACTTGGCCAAATAATGTAAAAAACAAATACAACCCCTATGGAGAGGACCACTTATCCCGAGCTGATTGGTTACCAGCAGACGTTAAAGTTGCTGAAACAGCTGATATTGCCTATTTCGTCGGTTGTACTTCCTCGTACAAAATGCAGCATCTCGCTATCACAACCGCTCGCATTCTTAACAAGCTTAATATCGACTTTGTACTTCCAGGTAACGATGAACGATGTTGTGGATCACCGTTAATTCGCACGGGACAAATTGGTGTTGTAAAAGAGTTAGTGAAACACAACATTGATACATTAAAGGAGAAAAGGGTCAAATTAGTTGTGTATTCTTGCTCAGGTTGTTTCAGAACCTCTGTATTTGATTGGCCAC
This sequence comes from Promethearchaeota archaeon, assembly GCA_048937435.1. Lineage (GTDB taxonomy): Archaea > Asgardarchaeota > Hermodarchaeia > Hermodarchaeales > Hermodarchaeaceae > Hermodarchaeum. The sequence continues at coordinate 1,428 of JBHLNC010000103.1, forward strand.
GCTATTATGGTAAATTGCCATTCAAGGTTCAACATATCACGCAATTCCTTGCAGACCAACTTGAAAAAAGAAAAATCGAAGCCATCCCCGGAGTACAAGAACGAGTGGCATATCATGACCCTTGCCATCTCGGACGACACGTAGGTGTCTATGAAGCCCCTCGCCGGATTCTAAAACTTTTACCCGGCATTACGCTTGTAGAAATGAAAAGATCACGTGAACACTCACGTTGCTGTGGTGCTGGAGGAGGCGTCAAAGCCGGAATTCCAGAGCTTGCCCTCGAAATTGCCTCAAAACGAATCCATGATGCAGAGCCAACCCGTTCTCCTACTCCCGTGAAAGATGCAGCAAATGAATTGGCAAAACATTATCATGAACTCAGTGATGAAGAGAAAGCATCAATGCCACTTGAAGAACGGATGGCATGGGAACGTGTTGGAGAAATTGTTGAGACTGGGGCAACCATGGTTGTTTCTGCATGTCCGTTTTGTGTACTTAACCTCACTCATGGTGTCCAAAGACTAGGATTGGAAATTCCCGTAGTCGATATAGTAACATTAGTCGGACAATTTCTACGTGTAACTCCTCCATAGAGTTCAAACTGACAATTATTATCGGATGATTATAATTTGATCTCCTTCCTTTAATCAGGGAGAGGGTAGGAATCCGATTACGACGGTCTCTATGTAACCAAGGATGATTCCACTGAATATGCCGATAGCAATTGTTAATGCCGCGAGGAGGATTAGCACAAATTTGAATTTCTGAGATTCTTGTGTTGATGTTTCCAAACTACCATCTTCGGCTTCATCAAAATACATGCGTTTGATGATCCATCCATAATATGCCAGAGAGAATGCTGAATTTAGAACTCCTGCAATGGCTAGCCAAATTAGATTGGCTTCAACTGCTGCTGTGAAGAGCACAAGCTTACTGAAGAACCCACTGAGGGGTGGAACGCCTGCCAAGGCTAGTAAT
>JBHLNC010000103.1:2415-6782 GCA_048937435.1 Promethearchaeota archaeon
AGTTAAGGCCGTAGTTGGCATACGTTTCGCTAGTCCATTGATGTCCGATAATTTTGTACTGGAAAGAACTAAGGCGATTACTGTAGCAGCGATGAATGTACCAGTTTTTGCTAACCCGTCGTTTAGGGCATGAAACATTAAACCAGAAATCCCTAGCACTGTTGGAGTTGCCAAGCCAATGATTGTATAACCAGCTTGGGCAATAGCAGAATAGGCAAGTAGTCGTGTTAGAGTCTTTTGTGAGAGGGCAGCGATATTCCCCCAGGTCATAGTGATTATTGCCAGAATTGCAAAAGCGGTTGCCCATTGGAAGCGGAAGATCATAAATCCAAGAATGAACACTCTGATTGTAGCGGCGAAGGCGGCTTTATTCGAACTTCCTCCTAAGAAAGCAGTTACTGGTTGGGGTGCCCCTTCATATGCATCTGGAAGCCACATGTGGAAGGGAACTATGCCCATTTTAAATCCAAATCCGGCAATTAATAACAAAACGCCTAGCACAGCGAGAGGAGTGAACTCTGGGTTTAAAGTCGCCCACATTGTTACAATATCGACTAGTCTCGTGGAACCAGTTAAACCAAAGACCATCGAAATTCCAAGAAGAATGGCTGCTGATGAAACGGCACCGACGATGAGGTACTTAACACCTGCCTCAATTCCTTTTGGATCATCTTTACGGATAACAACCATGGTATAGGTTGTTATGGCGACAAGAATCCATCCCGTAAACATGACGATGAGGTCAACGGCCATTGCAACGAGCATCATACCTAACAGAGCAAATTGCAAGAGTGTATAGTATGTTGCCTGATTTGGATTGTTTTCGAAGTAGTCAGCTGATGCAATGACGACAACAAATCCCACGATAATGAAGAGTGTTACGAAGAAGAGACTAATTCCATCCAACCAGAGAGTTGGTGAAAGAATTGGAGTGCTGATTACTACTGTCCATTGTGGTACAATAAGCGCTGCAAGAAAGATGATATTTAGTAATGCCCAATAGGCAGCTGATTTTCTTCGAAATAGATGATTGATAACCGGCGTAATCAGCCCTAAGGCAGTATAGATAGCGAACGGTAGAAATGGGTTTACGAGTAAGTTAAAGAGTAATGTGAATAATTCAGAGAGTTGCATTTACAAACCTCCTAAGCTAAGCAAATATTGTACGCTGGGGAGAATTCGATCGACCATCATAGCCGGAAAGAGCCCCAAGAGAATAACAGGGATAAGCAGTAGGGCTAGAGCCATTATTTCTGTGTCACGTGCTCGACGCATTATCGTGCCTGGACGTGGATCTGATAGTACAATTCGGTCAATTGTCCAAATGAAATACCCAGCTACGATACCCGGTGCTAATATTACAAAAATGAGGATGGGGAGAGTGGATAGGGTTCCAACAAATATCATGAATTCACTTGCAAAAAGAGCGAAGAAGGGCATGCCCATTGAAGCCAGCGATCCAAGAATAAAAAATGCAGCAGTGATAGGCATGAATTTGCCCATCCCAGAGAGCTCATCGATATTCCGGCTACCCGCTCGCTTTTCAATGACACCAGTGAGCAAGAACATGAGTCCGATAGCAGTGGCATGGTTGAACATCAAAAACACTGCACCAGTAATCCCAATAAGAGTCAATGTGAAGGCTCCAACCAAAACTAGACCCATATGATTGATGCTGGTGAGTGCAACCATTCGTTTCATATCCTTTTGATTGAGTGCGACTAGTGCTCCGTAAAAAATCGTGACTACTCCAAGTACGATGATAATGGGGGCTAGGACGGTGGAAACCATGGGAAATACACTGATAGTGATGCGAATGAAACCATATCCACCCATCTTGAGTAATACTCCTGCAAGAAGGATGCTAATGGGTGCTGGGGCTTCTACATGCGCATCTGGGAGCCATGTGTGGAGAGGGACAACAGGCAGCTTGACAGCAAATCCGATGAAGGTGATAACCATAATTGGAAATGCAATCATATAGGGTAGAGTTGTGGTGAGTAGAATGGTCAAATCCCAGGTTCCAGAATAAAAGAAGAGCATGATGAATCCAAGGAGCATGAGAATACTACCTACATGGGTGAAGATCAGGAATTTCATTGCAGCGTATCGACGATTTGCACCTCCCCAAATTCCAATGAGAATAAACATTGGAATTAAAACAAGTTCCCAGAAAATGAAAAAGACAAGCAAGTCGAGTGAGACGAAGACTCCGATTACCCCCGCTTCTAAGAGGAGCAAGGTACCAAAGTATACTGCCACTCGCTCTTTGATTAAAGTGACTGAACCAATGGCTGCGACCATGGTGAGAAGAGTCGTTGCTAGAAGTAAGGGAAAGCTAATTCCATCTATACCCACTCTTAAAGAAATCCCTAGTGTAGGTCTCCATGGAATTTCATAGAAATAAGAGAATCCTAGGGCACTGGGGTCAAATCCTAGCCACAAAAGACCAGTGAAGAGGAAAAGTAAAGTAGTCCATCCAATCGCAAAACTCTTTGCAATAAACGGTCCAAATCGACCAAGAAGGAAAGTCAGCAGTGACCCAAGTAGGGCTCCCACAATCAGCCAAATTAATCCCATTTCCAATAGTATCATTTTGTCGCTCACCATCCCATGAAGAATAACAGAACCACAAGTACAATGATTCCGATGACAAAAGCGAGGATGTAGTTTTCAGTAATACCCGTCTGTAGTCGACGCAATCCCCTAGATGTTTTTTGTCCAAGGATGGCAATTCCATTGACAGCGCCATCGACAACGTTGACATCAACAAAGTTGCTAGCATTCGAGGTTTTGACCATGAAATGGGCAAACTTTGTATTTGCTCCGTCGAAGCCACGGCGTTCAACAGTCAGATCCAGTTTTTGGCTACCTGCCTCAACCCTAGGTGCAAACACATAATGGAATCGATCAATCGTGCCAAGTTCAACGCGTGACAAGATTGCGTTGAATATTCGAAGAGTGCCACGAACAAAGATCCAATCATAGAGTTTATCAAAATAGTAGCCATTACTCCAGAATGTTTGGATCGCTCCAGTGACTCTGTTTTTACTAAATGCGTCAGGAGCTGGCTTATGGTACTTGTACACAAGGATGACCGGGATTCCACCCAGAGCTAATGTAGAAAGTGAAAGGAGTATGGGAATCAGTTCCAGTTCAAAGTGAAGGTGGACATCAAAGTATGTGGCGAGTAGCCCTGAAGGAATAAGCCATGCTGATAGAATAACAGCAATTGACAATATTATGAGTGGTACAGTTAGGAGCTTGGGACTTTCATGAGCATGAGCCACTACTTTCGCATCTCGTGGTTCACCCAAGAAAATCATAATGATCCATCGAAAGCTATACGCGACAGTGAAGACTGATGTAATCCACAAAAGGAGTAGTGAAATCATAGCGTTGGTATGTAAGGTTGACGCGAAAATGAGATCCTTACTCCAAAATCCATTAAAGGGAAATATTCCTGCTAACGCTAGAACTCCGATCATGCTGGCTGCGAAGGTTATCGGCATTTTGTGACGGAGTCCACCCATTTGTTTGATATCTATCGTGTTAACGGCATGTAACACAGAGCCAGAACAGAGAAAGAGGAGTGCTTTGAATATCGCATGACTCATCACATGTGCTTGGCCTGCATACCATCCGAGAGTGGTTCCAACACCAAGTGCTGCCATAATGAAACCTAGCTGGCTAATCGTTGAATAAGCGAGAACACCTTTCAAATCTGTAGAGACTAATGCCATAGTGGCAGCAAGAATGGCGGTAATGGACCCAATCAAAATAACGGTGTTCAGCCAAACTTCAACTGATCCGAAGAGGAAGAAGGTTCGACCAACCAAGTAGATACCTGCTTTGACCATTGTGGCTGCATGGATGAGAGCACTGACTGGAGTAGGACCCTGCATGGCATCAGGCAACCAGACATGTAGGGGGAATTGTGCGGATTTGCCCATGGCACCGCCAAAGGTAAACAGTGAAATCATACTCAACGATGATAGACCAATTAATCCAAGTTCAACTGCGTCCTGAATGAGTATGTAGTTGAAGGACCCTGTTTGGGTGAACATGAAGAGAATTCCAATAAGAAGTAAGACGTCACCAATCCGTGTCACAATAAAGGCTTTCATACCCGCCTTAGCGGCTTCGGGTTTCTCATACCAAAAACCGATTAGGGCATACGAGCACACTCCTACGACTTCCCAGAAGATGAATAGCTGCAAAAAGTTATTTGCTAAGACTAAACCAGTCATAGAACCGATAAAGAGCAAAATCAATGCAAAGTATCGTGTTTGGCTCTTCTCCTCAGCCATATAGTTCATGGAATAGACGATGATTAGAAATCCAATCAAAATAGCAATATTAGCCAT
>JBHLNC010000104.1:0-6773 GCA_048937435.1 Promethearchaeota archaeon
GCCGTTCGAAAAATTCTCTATAAACTCTATGACCTTCATTTAGCCTCATATCGCCGTACCCGCGACAAACAAACCGGATGGTTTGTCTACTACTGGATATTAGAACCAGAACGTATCCACGACCTTCTCCGAGAGAAAAAGAATAAGGTGTTAGAAAGACTGAACCAACGCCTGCTCTACGAAACGGAAAATACCTTTTACCATTGCAATCATGATGGATGTCCTCGACATACATTCGAAGAGGCAATGGCTAATGCATTCAAATGCCCAACCTGCAGTAACCAACTAGTACATGTAGACAATCTACAGATCATCAACTGGTTGAAAAAACAAATTCAAGTGTTAAAAGAAGAAGTTAAACCCAACTAGATTATCTCAGCTTTTTTATCTTCAAGGAGACCTTTTTAGGGAAGCGTTGATTATTTGAAAACGAAGCGGGCCGATGGTCTAGCTATCTGTTTGGAACTGCTTCAGACAGACTAGAAGGCTATGATACCGCGCTTACACCGCGGTGGTCGGGGGTTCGAGTCCCTCTCGGCCCACCATAGAACCTTTTTCTATGATAACCTTTCAAAAGGTTGCTCGAATTTTCCACAAACCACCTCGTGGAGTAGAATAGCTTGAAAAAATGGTTTTCCCGCCTAATCCTAATTTCAGGGCTTTATGATCTCACCATGACAATTGTGTTCATCTTCGCTACACCGTTAGTCTCAATATTAGTGAACTATTCATTAACACCTCTCGAAGGAGCACTTTTACAGATTATTGGAGCCTTTTTTCTAGGATTTGGAATTGCCCTCGTTGTTGCTTCACGCAACCTTGATCAACTGCTCATAATCCCAATTTCGAATATTCCAGCACGCCTTATTGCATCGATAATCGTAATTTATTATGTCTTAGTCTGGGGTATTCCATTTTCTCTTATCTGGTTTGGAATAATCGACGCGATGCTAGCAATTTTATTCACTTGCTTTATCCTTGCTTCAAAGGACACCAATTTCAGTAGTGCTTTTAGAAGGAGTTAACATAAACTTATTAAAGCGCGTCATTTTACTTGAAATCAATCCGTGCCGGGGTATCCTAGCCTGGTAGGGAGCAGGCCTGCTAAGTCTGTGTCCATTGGACTCACGAGTTCGAATCTCGTCCCCGGCGCCACAACCCTCAGACAATAAGCATTAATTCAATAGTGATTGCTTATGCCTTTTACACCGTTCCATTTTGGTCCTAGCCTACTTATTGGCTTGATTTTCTTTCCCCTGATCTATCTGCCTGCAATCTTATTTGGAAGTGTAATTGTAGATTTGGAACCGCTATCGTTCCTTCTCCTCGGTTTACCTGTACTCCATTTATTCTTTCACACATTCTTAGGAGCAACAATCTCTGCACTAATTCTTGCGTTTTTTGTCTACCTATTGCGAGGGGTTATAGGAGCAATTATGACTGCGTTCCAGCTTCCGCAAATAGCCTCTCCGCTGAATATCACGTTTGCGGCAATTTTGGGAGCGTATTCGCATATATTGTTGGATGCCTTCTTGTATCCTGAAATGCAGCCGTTTTGGCCTTTATTGGGAAATCCCTTTCTCGGGCTTGTGTCATCTTCTAATGTGTATCTCTTTTGTATTCTCTGCTTCATTTTGGCTATTCCAGTTTACATTTTCCAGATTTGGCGCATAAAAAAGCAGGTGAAGAAATGATTAAATACCGCGAGGTTGTGGAGCTGGTTGGACGGTGAGCCTAGGCGGGGGGCTAGAAGCCCCGCAGCACCGCTACGGGCTGGCTAAGGCTCCCCTGTACCGCAGATGCTCTATACGGCGGGCTGAATGCCGACGTTAGGCTTTCTGACCTGGTGTACGACTCGCTGTTCGTGGCTGTGACGATCCGCCTCGGAGGATCGCTGGTGGTGGTAGGCTTTTCGTAGGAAGGGCTGAATCGCCTTTAGCAGGTGAACCCAGCGAGACCCGGGAGGGAGCAGCGTAAGCCTGTACTGTAGATGCTTTCGAGATCCGGGTCCGAGACCTGGCTGTGAGTACGGCATCAGAAAGGGTTGACGACCGTCGGGGCTCCCGTCCGCCTCTTCTCATCTTTTATCCTTCAGCTTGGTTAGGGATTCACGGTGAATACAGACTGCACAAATTGCCTGTGATGTCAATTCGCCACATCGTTGGCATTTTTGAAAAGGTATTTCTGTTTCACTCTGAAGCACGTTAATTATTTTCATGAAGCTTGCATGAAGGTTGAACTTTGATCCTGGGTGTTGATGGTCAAAGGTATTCAGCCATTCCCGAATTTCATTACGAAGAGAGGTTTCTTTGTACGGACATGGAGGATGATGAACGGGAAGACCAAGAAGTTGCGAATACAGTAGCAGATCCTTTTCAATTATGTGGTAAAGGGGTTTGATGCGTGGAACTAACCATCCAGGTACGCCTTTAAGGAAAGGGGTGATACGAGATAATCTTTGCACATCTCCCCTGATGAGGTTCATGAGCATGGATTGAATCTCGTCATCCAGGTTATGACCTAAAGCAAGTTTGTCAGCGTTAATTTTTCGAGCAACAATGTTGAGTCCTTGTCTTCGAAGAGTTCCACAAAAAGCACAAGGTGAAAGGGGGGAATCCGTTTTTCGTGCCCTGTTAGCAATTTCATCTAGTGTTAAAGAAAACAGCTCTTGGTAGGTAGATGTAATATGTTCAACTTTGAGCTGGCGGGTCAAATTGGCTAACAATTCTCGGCGTTCATTATCTTGTTTGCTTCCTTCTTGTAAAGTGATAGCAACAATTTCAGATTCAGGAAAGCGTTGTTGAATCTCGACGAGCACCGAAAGGAGAACTGTACTGTCTTTACCTCCTGAATACGCAACCGCAATCCGATCCGTTCGTTGAAGCATATTGTATTTTGAAATGGCGGTTCGTATCGCAGTAATTATGGACTCGCGGAAACAGGTTTCACAGAGCACTTCACCTGAATAGGGTCGGGAAATTACAGATGGTTGTCCACACATGCATTGTTCAACAGTCATTTGCGTCCATATTTGGAGTGGACTTTGACCAATAAATTTCCATTTGTTTACCTAAAGAACAGGGCCAATAGACCGGGGTTAAAAATGGTAAAGATGACATTAATGATAAGAATTGAAAGCCCGGTAATTCGAAGACCCCAGAGAAGAGCTTTCGCACTTCTTCGTTCCAGTGATAGGATTCGATCAATAAGTTCTTTCCAGATCCTATCACCATCTAATGGAGGGATGGGTAGCAGATTGATCAGTCCGAGACTCAATGTAATCGTGAAGAACCAGAATAGACCTTCCTGTAATTGGAGCTCTTGAAGTGAACCTAGAAGGCTAAAGGGATAGACGAGGGGATGATATGTTGAGAGGAATATTCCGATATAGGCCACAGAGGCATTATAGGGATTAGCTCCCACGTTAAACGATATATCAACCCCTGGATCCACAGTGAAAATGATAAAATCACCGGGTTGTGTATTTTCCATGAAAAGTTGAAGATCTTGATAGGTGTGTATCGCAGTTCCATTCATACCAGTTATTATCATACCGGGTTCAAGATTTCCTGCTGCAGACTCTCCGGATACAATCCCTTGAATGAGAACACCACTTGGTGTAGGAACCACTATGAGTTGGAAGAAGACGAGAACCACTAGGGCTAAGGTGAGATTTGCCCCAGAACCAGCCGCATAGAGACGCGCTCGTTGACTCCGAGTTGCTGTAGTTTTGACATATTCCTCATCAGGTTCGACAAAGGCGCCGAAAAAGATTAAGAAGGCGAAAATTCCGGAGCTTTTCACTGGAATTTTATCAGCCCGTGCAGCAATTCCGTGCGCGAGTTCATGCACAATGACCGCGATGATGAGGGGAATAAGAATCATCAAGAAGAAAGTGTAGGACATGGTGATACCTGGAAGGAGTGGTGCAATTGCGCCAGGACTCCCAGTCTGACCAGTCATCTCTTTGATGAATTCCCAAATATTCCTCCCTAAGGAATAGATAGTGTAAAGCGAGAAAAAGAAGCCGACTCCAATGAACCCTGACCAGATGTATCGCCAAGCGCGAGGATGCCAACTACCGATGCGGTCTAAGAAATTATTGAATCTTTCAGTTCGGGCAAAGAGCATGAAGGGACCAACATCAATTCCGTATTTTTCGAGATTGAAATATGAAGCTAAAGCAATGATTATCATCCAGGCGAAAAGTATCAGGAGCCAGGGTAGTAGAGGAAGAATGAATTCGAATTGAAGCATTTGCGCTATCGCCTCAGGAGTCTTCACAATTTTTGTAATCGGTATAAATGTGTGCTGCACCGATGAGGGAGAAGCTTTTAAGAGATGCGGTTGGGGCTCGTTTGGTGAGTGTCGACCAATGACATCGAAATTTGTAGTCGTATTTGTAACAGTGGGTGATTACACCGAAGCACAATCCATCGCCCGTAAACTTGTAGAGGATTCATTAGCGGCCTGTGTTGGAATGGTTCGACAGAGTTCAATCTATCGCTGGAAGAACGAAATTGTTGAGGATAATGAAATCTTGTTAATCATCAAAACAAGACAAGATCATTTTCACAAACTTCGTGACGCAGTGTTGAGTATGCATAGCTATGATGTCCCGGAAATTATCAGTTTTGAAATTGAAGAGGGATACGAAGCTTACCTCAACTGGATTACGGAAAATGTTGGAATAAAGTGATAAGCCCTGATCAGGTTCGATTAGCTATGCCTCGAGAAAAAACGGTTCGCCGGGACACAGGAAGTCAAGTAGTAACCTATGAAGAGCATCATTGGTTACTACTTTCTCAGTTACGCCAGAGAGCAATTGTTGTTATGGCAGTTCTTGAGCAAACTGGAAATGATCCATTAATTCATGGAAGTATTTGTCGTGGTGATGTATCCGAACATAGTGATGTTGATGTATACATCCCTAAGGTCGTACCCTCATTTTCAGTTGAATTTGCCTTGACTCAGGCAGGTTATCAAATCATCCATCGTGAGTTAGTGCATGCAACTCCATTCCATGCCATCAAGGCACACATCTTCTTGCCAAACAATTCCGTCGTAACATTTCCATTAACCAATCCCGCGCCTATTGAACTCGAATTTTATCAATTTGGAGGATGCTTAACAAAGGGAGAACTTGAGAAAGGGCGGCGTGTACCAGGTGTTGATAAACGCCTAATTCTGATTGAACCGATAGATGCAGGTCACATTGAAAACGCGGTTGTGGGTAATGAGACAGTGGTGGCGAAAAAAGTCGGTGTCAATCAAAAAATTGTCGAGGAGCGAGTAAAAATATTGATGCGCCGTGATGAGGTCGGTCGAACAGGCGTGTATCTGAAACGCACATTATCACCCGATGATACATTCGAATCTCTCCTTAAACACATTAGCGACCGAGATCCCGTTGTCCGACGCAGGATTCAAAAGGGGTAACCAGGAAAATGACCCGCGAAATCAAACTTTCAAAAGGAAATTCTCCATTTGTGGGTCGCTTGGTGAAAGGCTGCCGGGAATGTATAAAAGGCGCAAAATTAGTTCTTTTCATTACCGGTAACTGTTCAAAAGCGTGTTTCTACTGCCCGATATCAGAGGAAAGACGAAATCTTGATATTATTTATGCCAACGAAGTTGTGGTAAATGATCTCAATCAGGCATTGGAAGAGGCTCGGTTAATTGATGCTACGGGAATGGGAATAACTGGAGGGGAACCCCTCCTTGAACTGGAAAGAACCCATCAATTCATTAAAGCGTTCAAGAGGAAATTTGGGTCAGATTTTCATATCCACCTTTATACAGGCATGGAGCCAGTACCATTAGAGTCAATTGAGCGCCTGTTAGATGCGGGGCTTGATGAGATACGGCTTCACCGGTTTAAAGTGGGAGCGGACTACCCTAAATTGCGTAAAATAACGAAGGGTCGTACAAAACTTGGAATCGAAATTCCAGCGATTCCAGGTATGTTGAAACAAATAAAGACGTTGTTGCGTGATTTTGAAGAAATTGGCATTGACTTTGTCAATATTAACGAACTAGAATTCACACCAGTAAATGCTGAGTCGCTAACACAACAGGGATTACACCTAGAATCTGATTCAATTGCTTCAGTTCAGGGAAGTGAAAAGGAAGCCCTAGAGTTAGTCGAATGGGCGGCTACTGAAACTGGGTTAAACGTTCATTTTTGCCCACTTTCTTTAAAGGATGGAACTCAACTTCGAAACCGATTCCGACGGCGCGCTAAGAACGTGGCACAACCCTTTGAGCAAATTACTAAAGAAGGATTACTCAAAAAAGGAATCATCACTCTGCCTGCCGGTGAAGCACTCACTTTAGTTCGTAAGAGTCTTCGATCTGAGTATCAGATTCCTCAAGACAAGCTTTGGATTAATGAAAAGCAAAAACGAATTGAAACGTCTACTACTATTATCAAAAAACTAGCGAAATCACTGAAAGGAAGAGGCTTTCAGGTTGGTATCGTTGAAGAATATCCCATAGCGAGTCGATTTCAGGTTTCTTATACTCCACTCTAGCTCTCGGGCAATGAAAATCGGAGAAGGGCTGCTATTCCTCCAAGACCCTCAAGTTGTTTCCCTGCTTGGTGTTCAGTGCTGAATATTTCTACGGTTCCTGCTTGTTTTTCGACTTGTCGCATAATAGTTTCCATTTTACGCCGTTGTTCAGGTCCAGCTTCACGAAATAGTTTATCGAGAACGAGAAAGGTTTCAACAGCACCAAACTGAACAGCCCTGTCAATCTCTGTCCAACCATAT
>JBHLNC010000105.1:0-6768 GCA_048937435.1 Promethearchaeota archaeon
GTTTACCTAGCAAGTCTATTGATTTCATTTTCATGGTGAGAAATTGTGTCTAAAAAAATGAAGTTTGCTTCACTCTTTTCCCCGTTTTTCAGATTGAAAAATTATCTGGACAGGGCTATTTCTCAACCGATAAGACGTCATTTTGCACCAAAGCCTTCTGATAATACATATGAGCTAGGCCGGTGGAACAATGAGGTAATTATTCAGACGAAGTATGGTTTGGTTCGTGGGTTTTCAGACAAGGGCATATGGTGTTGGAAAGGAATTCCTTATGGCACTCCTCCAGTAGGAGAATTAAGATGGAAGGCACCACTTGATCCTATCCCTTGGCTCGGAACGCGCAGGACAACGAAATTCGGTAACTCTGCAGCACAGGTTATGCCCATCATGGGTCCAACCGGTTCAGAGGACTGTCTTTACCTCAACATATGGCGCCCTAAGAGCTCGGAAACTGAACTACCTGTTTACTTGTATATTCATGGAGGAGGTAATTCCATTGGGTCATCTAACACACCAACCTACTACGGTAATTCTGTGGCTGAAAAATCGAACTTGCTTTATGTCTCTGTTAATTACCGACTTGGGGCAATGGGTTGGTTCAAGCACCCCGCTGTGACAGGTTCTGGTTCTCCAGAAGACCAGAGCGGGAATTATGGAACCCTAGACCTGGTGAAGTCCTTAGAATGGGTTAGGGATAACATTAGAGCATTTGGGGGTAACCCAAACAATGTCACAATTGCGGGTGAGTCTGGAGGAGCTTTCAATGTACTTTCACTCTTGGTATCTCCCTCTGCAAATGGACTTTTCCATCGAGCTATTGTTGAAAGTGGTCTAATGTCGGTTTGCAGCATTGAAGAAGCAATAGCTCAGAGTGAACGACTTCTGGTTGCCCTTCTTATCAGTGATCGAAAAGTGGCAAATGAAGAAAAGGCTGTAAAGCACATTAACGAAATGCAAGATGATGAGATTAATACATATCTCCTTTCAAAATCAGCCTTCACTATTACAAAGAACATTCCTAGCATGGTTTTGGGAATGGCACAATGGCGATCTATTATTGCTGATGGAACAGTTATACCTGCAGAGGGATACGGTGTTTTTTCATCTGGGAAATGGGCAAATATGGTGCCAGTGATTATAGGCTGCACAAAGGATGAAATGAAACTCTTTAGTCATTTCATGGAAGACAGCCCTCTGAGCTCCAAGATTTGGAATTATCAGTCTATGCTATGGCGTGCAAACGGCGTCCATAAACCAGGAGCCGAAATGACTGCAAACAGCAATGTCCAAGTCTATGCATACAGGTTTGACTGGGGAAGCCCGGATGATAAAGGTGTGAGTGTCCTACCAAAAAACAAAGGTCAGGAATTGGGAGCTTACCATGGCTCTGAGTTACCCTTCTTCTTGGGAACGAGTGGATCAGATTTTACTTTTTTGATAGGAAAGACGCACACAAAGGATAACCAGATCGGTCGTGAAAAACTGAAAGACTTGTGTATGACCTATCTGGCTAATTTTGCGAGAACTGGGACTCCTAATGATATTGACTTACCAAAATGGCCGGCTTGGAACAATACTGAAGGGAAAGACAAGGTTCTTGTCCTTGATGCAGATTTCAACGATTTGCGACTTTCATACTCGAGTGAAAATATCACAGTTAAAGATGTTTTAGACCTCGTTAATTCTGAGCTCAAAGAACCTGAACGAGGACAGGTAATGACCATGCTCAAAGAGTTCATTGCTTTTAGGGAATAGATTGGCTTCAAGGCTCTTCTCTCGTATTCAACACATGTAATTTTCTCAATACGGTTTGAGTCACTCACACCGAATGTATTTTGTGCTAATTCTTTGATTGCGATTAATGAGTATCCAATACGCTTTTACTCACAAAACCAATTCTCACTAGGCTTTTATGAAAGTTCTGAAATAGATTCGTTCGGGTCTCTTTGTATTCGATGATGCCAGCTGTTAGAAGGAATTTAGGTGATCTAGGACTTGTACACCACTTTTTCTTTGGAAATAGCAATCATCAGTATGATATATGATAACATCGACTAAGGCAATTTTTATTGGTCAAGACTAACTAATGATATTCACTCGTGTTAAGTCCCATGTCTTTAAGTAGAATTCATGATTATGTTAATCCAGTACATGCTCGCTATTGAATAAAAGAGGTCCTGCGAATGTCTTCTTCAAAGGTTTTAGGATACGCCGCGAAAGCAGTTGGACAAGAACTCGAGCCATTCACCTATGAGCCACCTAAGCTGGGGAAAAATGATGTCCGGGTCTCGGTTACGCACTGCGGTTTGTGCCATAGCGATATCCAGGCTATCGACGACTACTACGGAATAACCACTTTTCCCTTTGTCCCCGGTCACGAGATTGTTGGGTACGTGTCGGCCGCAGGTCACGAAGTATCCGGTTTGAAGAAAGGCGACCGGGTCGGCATAGGATGGCAAGGCCGTTGTTGTGGGCAATGTGAATGGTGCTTACAGGGTGAAGAGCAACTATGTATGGACATAGTCAAATCAGGAACGTGGGTCCCCTATGGCGGCTTCTCGTCCTCTATTCTTGTGGATAGCCGCTTTGCTTACCAGTTGCCCGACGCCATGCCCTCCGAGGTGGCAGCTGTCCTCATGTGCGCTGGGATTGCAGTTTACTCTCCTCTCAAATCATTTGCAGCGCAACCCGCGCAGAAAATTGGCATCATCGGCGTGGGAGGGCTGGGCCACCTCGCATTACAGTTCGCTCACGCGCTCAACTATGAAGTCACCGCCATTTCCCATTCTCCAGAGAAGAAGAAGCAGGCGCTTGCCTTCGGCGCAGACCACTTCCTCGTTTCGGACGACGAGGCCAGCTTGCGCCAATTTGAGTTCGGTTTTGACTTGCTTCTATGCACTACCTCCGGTAAGATCGACTGGGACATGCTTTTGACCATCTTAAAGAAAAATGGTAGGTTTGTTCTTATCGGCTTCCCAGACGTAGTATTCAATTCGACTGACCTCGTAGCACACCAACTCTCGATCACTGGTTCCTTCCTTGGTAACCGAACAACAATGCAGGAGATGCTCTCGTTTGCACAGACACACAACATAGTGCCTAAGGTGGAGTTGATGCCCATGACGGAGGTAAACGAAGCGATTCAGAAGGTGAGGGAGAACAAAGCCCGTTACCGAATCGTTCTATTCAATGACACCATAGATGCAGGAGTCTAGACACCATACTATACACTTTATAATTTCTTAAGGCTCCTCAGAAAAGCCCTAAAGTCTATATTTACTATTGATAAGTATTTCATAGGAGTTTGTTTATTTTATTCGTTTTTCTATTAAGTTAAATTATGAGTGTAAAAGATTTAATACTCACAGAATCACGCGACGTTCACATTATCTTGGAGCGGGAAAGCAGCATAAAAGAGAGTAAGATGTGAAACGTACGAATAGCTAATGATTCGTGTGCTGTGATTCCTCTGAATTGTAATAAAAGAGGAGAGGGAGGCAGAGCCTCCCATCGAGCTGAAGAGGTTTGAATACGTCTAGGACCTTCTGCGTCGAATGAGGATGACACCGATCACGATTACAATCACAACAACAGCTCCACCAATCGCTGCGATTATGAGAGGGTCAATCGTCGTAGAAACAGTGTCCTGAACCACAATATTGTCAATCGCAGGACCCACGCCACTATAAATCTTGAAGCATTCAGAGGTGGTATAGAGAGTATCCGTCACTGACATGCAAAGCGTACCATTGAGATAGACATTGAAAAGCCCAGAGGCGTCCCTCGTGATGTCGATATGGTGCCAACCGATCATTTCAGGGGGAGAATATCGAGCCAATGTAGTGAAAGTCCCACGACCTGCAGAAGCCCGGTAGAGGACAAACTCGCTGTCCCAGTCCAAGTACGCATCTGTGAATGGTGCTAGCCCATACTCATACGGTACTGACGGTTGCCAATCTGGCCAACTGATACTGTCATTGTCCCAATAGCCACCGAAGAATGCAACATAGAAATGATGCCGGTCTTGATCCTGGACATCAAGATCAAAGCTCCAGGTGCCTACACCCAGAGTTGTATTGTAACTGGCAATAGTCCAATGGCCCGTTCCTCCTTGGAATCGGAGCATGTCTTCGGACAAAGAATAGTTGGGTGGGAGAGGAGCAGGTTCTGTATAATTCATTCCCCAAATCTCCCAACCGTCTAGATTGGGATCATCAAAGTCTTCAGCCCAAACTACTGCACTTCGACATGCTGGGGGGCTACAGGCCATCCAACCCAATAGAAACAAGATTCCTAGTCCCACTATCTTATAATTCAATTTAGTTACCCTCCTTTGAAACACGTTTATGCACGATCCACATTCCACCCAGCAATGTGACGACTATTAACCCTATGTAGACTACAGACTCTATCAACAGGAGAACTTCAGGAACTTCAGGAACTTCTGGATCTTCAGGATCATAATCTCTGCGCTGAAATTCCTTGAGGATATCCTGAGTGTTGTTCAAGTAGGTGTTGTTGACCACGATATTGGAGTATGAGTCTAGGAGGTAGATGCCAACGTCGTTGCTGTTGCATGTGTTGTTCTCCACTATGTTGTATTCTGATTCTTCGAGGGAGATGCCAATCCTGTTGTTGTGTATGGTGTTGCTTGAAATTATGTTGCTATCACTTTGTGTCAAGAATATCCCCTCCTGATCATTGTTATTGGCAGTGTTTTCTGTAATGATGTTGTTGCTACCACCATGGAGTCCTAGCCCATAGTCGATGTTGTAGCAAGCGGTGTTGCCTGAGATAATATTGTTAGTACCATCATCTATGCCTATCCCGTCATCGTGGTTATTGTTGGCGATGTTTCCTGTGATGATATTGTTGTGTCCTGCCAGAGTTATTCCTTGTTCGTTGTCGTTGAGGAGGTTCGCTGCGATTGTGTTGCTATTACCGTTGGTCACCCAGATCCCGTTAATGCCATTATATAGTGCGGTGTTTCCTGAAATGTTATTGTTGCTGCTTTCTGTTAATCTTATTCCTGCCCAATTGTTATTGGCGGTGTTCCCGGTAATTGTGTTAGAATTCGAGAAGCGGAGGCTGATGCCAAATTCATCATTGCTGGAGCAGATGTTGTTCACCAATTCGGCATGTGTGACATTCTCTAGAAGGATTCCAGCCACCTCAAGTCGGCTATTCCAACTAGACGACGCTCCAGCCCCAGTGAAATTACAGTTGCTGATGGTGAAGCTGGCTCGTGTATTCCTAATCACTATGCCGTGACTGTTTTCACCCCCAAGGTCAATTTCCAACCCATCAATTATGTACGGGTTCTCAGGAGAACCATCACCAGGCCATCCCTCTAGCAGAGCTGTGGTAGAGAACTTGGCGTCCCCATTGATCTCTATGTAAGCAAGCGGGGTGGTTATCAAAGGCTCGGAAGGAATATCTGGAGGAACATATGGTGGAGATGGGGGTGGTAGCATCAAGTAATAGACTAAAACGGTTGAAGTCAAGATGAATGCCAGACTCGTAGCCATTAAGATTCTTCGACGTCTATGAAGCGGTTTCTTTCTTTTTAACTCTGAAGGAAATTTACATATACCAGACCGAGGATTCAGTCTGGTTCTGGTTTGTTCTCCCATCCAAGTCGCCTCATTACGGTATCAAACAGGTATTTTCCCAGTTCTGTAGGAGGCATGTCCTCTCTAATAGAAACCTTCCACTCAATGGCAAGTTGGCGAAGCTCCTTTTCGCAATTCGGTCGTTCGCTGCAGTCATCACAATTCCCGGTGTGAGGGTACCATGACTTAGCACCCATTGCAGGAGAATAGGTGATGTAGGTTTCTGTTCGATGTGTTAGACAATAACCCACTGCGATGCCATATTTACCGCTAATGTGTTTCACCTTTACACGGTTCACAGAAGCCACATGCTTCAGCAGATTCTCAATACGAACCTCTGCCATCTGTAGCGCCTTACTCACATAAGCTCGTGAAACATCCAGTTCTCTAGCAATGTCAATTGGTCGTATCTTCTGTCGCCTTTTTAGCCAGATCAGCCCCTGTTGCGTTGTTGGATATCGAAAACTAGTGAACGTAGGACGTTCCTCCTAAAGCCACATTTGTTAACCTGTTTGGGTTTACAAATCATCTATTAAATATATAAATATATATCGTCCTCTGGAAACCCATCGAACGAATGCTTAAAGTCAAAATTATGGGTATCAAAGGGGCATCGTTGAAACAACAGGATCCAGCAGATTTTTAATACTCACAAAACCAAACCTTACCGGGATTTATTCTCAGGTCTTTAGCTAATAATCTAGATAAACCAAATCCGTAATCATACTCTTAGTTTAATCTTTTCACTAATTTTACTTTCATATTGTAGGCTTTTATACAAAATTAACTATATTCCCCTTTTGTAATTCGCGAAAGCGAATTCACAGGTTGAGGAGATATTATGTCAAAGAAATCTAAGAAGGCATCTATGAAAAGACAGACTGTATTTATGGCATTGGTGCTGATTCTTATCGTTACAAACGCAGCCACGCTAGTCTACTTCATGTATATAGATCCATCAGTGCCAGCTGAAGATGTTCCTCTTAGCATTGCAGATGTCACTGGTGCAGGTAACGCTGCTTACATTGGAAGACTTGTAACAATAATTGGCTACTATGTCATTGCCGCAGGAAATCATCTCCTGGTTTCGAATCCCCTTTTTTACTTCAATAACTCACTCGATGTTGATAACCATATCGTCGTGACGGGTAACGTA
>JBHLNC010000106.1:0-6759 GCA_048937435.1 Promethearchaeota archaeon
TCCACATCCACGGTAGACCGATTTAGCATACCAAGTGCCAGTATCGAAGAGTATCTCGAGACCATATTTAGGCTCCTAGAAAACAAAGAGGGGTACGCCAAGACAGGGGAACTAGCAGAAGTGCTCAATGTCAAACCAGCTAGTGTCACTCAGATGTTGCAGAAACTCGCGGCAAAGAACTATTTGAAATATGAGAAAAGTCGTGGCGTTCGTCTAACACGCAAAGGGCGAAAATTAGCTCTGGATGTGCTACGGCGGCACCGGGTTGCGGAAAGATTACTTGTCGATTTATTGGGTGTCAGTTGGGAAGAAGCCCATGATGTAGCGTGTGAATGGGAGCATATGCTTACACCCGAATTATGCAATCGGGTTCTTGATCGGTTAAATGAACCGGCGACCTGTCCTCATGGGAATCCAATTCCTGAAGCTAATGGCACTGTTTCTCCTCTTCCCGAATTGACTCTTGCTGATCTACATCAGGGTGAGAAGGCAGTTATTGAGTGTATCAGTGATGAGAATGCTGACATGCTTAGGATGATGGCCTCAATGGGTATGCTTCCCGGCGAGATTGTTCGAGTTGTCCAAGTATCTCCAATTGGGGATACCTTGCTCATCGAAGTGGGAACTGCTCAATTTGCATTGAGTAGCGAAATTTCCAAACGCGTCCGCGTTCATCGCGAAAAAGATGATGAATAAATGCGGGGGTGATGTTGAGGATGAATGGTCCCCGCAGAAGAAAATTCCGTCGTCGCAAGCACCTAAGAAAGAAAGAAATGGTTCGAATAGCACTCGTTGGTCAACCCAATGTGGGTAAAAGTGTGATTTTTAATAACTGGACTGGCCTTGGAGCAATTGTCTCCAACTATCCTGGGACCACAGTCGAAATCCTTGAAGGGACAGTATACCTGTCCCGACATGATATATTTGCTCCACACTGGCATCCAAAAATCAAGGATTGGGCATTATCATTAGAAGAGCCAATCGAATCTGAGGAGGAATACCCTAGCCCTGCAGATGATAAACCACATCGTGAAAAAGGTCGACATAGATTCATGCGACGGTTTCGAGAATGGGCGAAAAGAGACTATTTCGATGAAGAGGAAGGGGTTCGTCTTGAGATTGTTGACTTACCTGGATCTTATACAATTATCAGTCCAACCACTGAAGATGAAAGTGTCACCCTTCGTTATCTTCAACAGGATACTCCTGACGTTGTCGTGAATGTCGTAGATGCCACAAACCTTCCAAGGAATCTTATGCTGACATTAGCACTGCTCGAGTTCAATATCCCAGTTGTTGTTTGTCTAAACCAGGTTGATCTAGCACAACGAATGGGTATTGAGATTGATGTGGGGAAACTTGAGCAACTCCTTGGTGTTCCAGTTATTCCCACTGTTGCTATTCACGGAAAGAATCTGAAATTACTCCTGCGTGTTGCCGTAAGAACCTTCCTTGTGGAATCAAGACGTAGTCCTCGTCGCTTGCTATTTCCTGATGGAATCGAGGCGAAACTTCGTAGGTTGGAACATAAACTCTTAACCCTGCAACTGGCACCAGTGAACTTACCGTTACGCATTCTTTCACAACAGCTCTTAGAAGATTACGCTGAGTGCTCAGAATGTGTCGAATCTGAACTGGATCAAGAAGAAGCTGTGAAAACAGTTCAAGAAATTCGGAAAGAAATCGAAACTGAATTTGACGCTGATGTCGTACTGGTTTTGGGTGAAAAGCGTCTTGACTATGCCTCCTATATTATGGAACAGGTACAGAAAGGGAAAGGTGAACGGGTGCCCCTAACCGAGGAGATATCTGCCATCCTCACTCATCGGATCTGGGGTCTGCCCATTGCTATCATGCTCATCATTGGTTCGCTTCTGTTAGTCTTTGCGATCGCGACCGTATTTGATGCAACTATTGGAGATTTCTGGGAACTTGTCATTAACCCCACTGCTGAATCTCTGATCAATAACTACGTTCCTTGGCCTCTAATACAAATCATCTTATTCTATGGGCTTGTCTTAGGCATTCAGGGCTGGCTGTTCGTCGCCATACCTTTCGTCGCCACCTTCTACATCCTCCTATCAATCTTCGAAGATTCAGGGTATCTAGCTCGAATCGCCTTCCTCCTTGATGCTTTCATGCACCGTCTCGGTCTTCACGGACGAGCCATCATACCCATGCTAACTGGGGCAGGTTGCAATGTTCCCGCCGTAATGGGCAACCGAATTCTCAACACCAAACGTGAACGATATATCGCTGGATTCCTCGTTGTGCTTGTACCCTGCTCTGCTCAACTAGCTGTCATACTTGGTACCGTAGCTTTCTACGGGTCATTATTTTTCGCCTTCATAATCTATGGCATCATTCTGGCAATTATCATCGGGCTGGGCACCCTGCTTCAACATACATTACCAGGAGCATCATATGGGCTCGTCATGGAAATCCCCCCACTTCGTGCTCCCAGAGTAAAACCTATTCTGAAAAAAACTTGGATCCGCTTCCGCGAATTTGTCTATATTGCTCTACCAATGATTGTTTTCGGCAGCGCTATCCTCGGAGTTCTTCTTGAATACGGTTATCTTCACCTAATCATCGCTCCCGCAGCGCCTCTCGTTGCTGGGTGGCTCGGGCTCCCCCCTGAAGCTGCTGCAGCCCTAATCTATGGTGTGCTACGTAAAGAATTGACTGTGGAACTCCTAATCGTCCTGGCGCACGGTCCCCTAGAGGCATTCATGACAATACGTCAAATGTTCGTGTTCGCCCTCATCACCACCATCTATATCCCCTGCATTGCTACTCTCGCTGTACTCGGACGAGAGTATTCCTGGAAATACACCGCTATTTTAGCCACCACAACCATTACCTTGGCATTCCTTATTGGAGGCGTAGCAAATTGGATGCTCATCGGGTTAGGATTTCCATAAACTTGAAAAGGTGAACATAAAGAAGGATACATAACTAGGTAAACCAAAAAATGGAGGAAACATCAACAATGGTAGAATATCGATGTCCAATGTGTGGCAGCACATTTCAAAAAGCACAAGCCTCCGGGTGTGCTGGCTGTATGATGGCCCGCTCCTGTGGCTCAATTGCTTGCCCATCCTGCGGCTACGAATTTCCCGCCGTTCCTGAGGAAGCCTAGGATTGGAACCTCCTAGGTTACCAATCTTCTTCTCTCAGGAAGGCATATCATAC
This sequence comes from Promethearchaeota archaeon, assembly GCA_048937435.1. Taxonomy (GTDB): domain Archaea; phylum Asgardarchaeota; class Hermodarchaeia; order Hermodarchaeales; family Hermodarchaeaceae; genus Hermodarchaeum. The sequence goes on from JBHLNC010000106.1 coordinate 3,196, forward strand.
TTTTTAAAAGGGTCAGTTGCTCCCTTCGAAGACTTTTTCTTATTATCTTTATGAGGACAAGTAAGAGTTGTTTAGATTGGTAATGCGGATTCGTCGTAGTCTCCTTTTTACAATGACTTGTTTACTTGTCTTCTCCCTACTGACAATGGCTATTCATCCACTTTTTTCTATTCCATTTATTGCCACTCCTAGGCAACTGAGTAACTTACCAGTTGTGAATTCTAGCCACCAACCTCTCATAGCAGATGAAACTACCTTGGTTGCAGGATCCCGCGTGCCACTTGCTGCTCCAACGCCAATCACCAATTATTCGATTGATGCCATCTTACAACCCCTAACCCATCTTGTGAATGGTTCCACAACCATCAATTATGTGAATCATGCATCCGACACCCTTTCTGAGCTGTATTTTCATTTATATCCTAATGCCTTCCAACCTGAGGGATGGATGGAGGTTTTCGATGTTCTATTCAACGATGCGTCCTTACCCTACATGATTGGTGGCATCGATGATTCCCTGCTTTGGGTAAATTTGGTTGATGGGTCTGGTCCTGGAGTGTTGGCGCCAGGACAAAATGTGACTCTTGATCTACGTTGGCAAGTCATGGTTCCAGAGCGATTCGATCGGTTTGGTGTAACCATAGAAACCGAAGAGTTCGAATTTATGGCGTTTAATTTGGGGAACTGGCATCCGATTGTTTCAGTCTATGATGACAGGGGATGGGATAGGACGCCTTACTCCCATATGGGGGAGAGCTTCTACAGTGATGTCGCAGTATACGACGTCAAAATCACCGTTCCTGATGATTATATTATTGCCGCAACTGGTGAGCTTGAAAGCACGAGCGTTGGTGGAGGAACACGAATTTGGCATTTCGTAACCGAACCTGTCCGTGATTTCACATGGTGTGCAAGCCCCCACTACCAAACACTAAGTGTTGTAACACAAGGCGTGAATGTGACTAGCTATCATATTGCTGACCATGAATTGGCTGGACAAAGAGCTCTCGAAATCGCAGCGCAATGTCTTGAAGTATTCGGAAACTGTTTTGGACCCTATCCTTGGGAAAGTCTTCAGATCGTTGAGGCTGATATTTGGGCAGGTGGCATGGAATACCCCCAACTCGTTATGATTGGGGCTGTCTTATACGACGATTATGCAGGACTCTCCTATTTTGCCTCAGTTGTGGCGCATGAGATTGGACATGAATGGATTCCCTTTACCATTGGAACTGATAGCTATACTGAACCTTGGATTGATGAAGGATTTGCTTCATTCTGTGAATATGTCTGGGTAGAGCATGCCTATGGGGCTAGTACACTTGCTGACTATCGGTTTTATGATTTGAATCGATATTGGGGTTATGTAGCCAATGGTGGTGATGAGAGTATCAACCAGTCTATGGCATTCTGGCAAAACAACTATTGGGATGCATATGGTAGCATCGTGTATTCCAAAGCAGCTCTTGTTTATGATATGCTCCGTCATCAATTAGGTGATGCTCCGTTTTTCCAAGCTTGGCAGGACATCTACTCTTTTGCGATTCATCAAAATGTTCGAGCACGAACACTTCAACAGTATTTCGAAGCCTCTGTCGGTGAATCATTAGACTGGTACTTCGAGCCCTGGGTATTTGGGAGTGGGATCGTCACTTTGAGCCTTGGAGCAGCCACTCTGTCGGCAGGAGTCGATGGATGGACAATTAGCTTTTCTTTAATCCAAAGCGCCTCTATTCCTATTCGACTTCGTGTGCCTTTAGCCATCTCCTTCGGAGCAAGGAGTGAAGAGGTGTGGGTCTGGATGGACGCTTCCCCCACAACGGTTTTGAATATATCAGTGTCTGAATTTCCGCTACAGTTGACACTCGATCCAGAACAGCTCCTTCTTTGCCAATATGGGGCGCGATCCCTCTTTCTAGCTCTTGTACCTGGGTCTCCCATCCTTTATGGCATCGTGGGGATAGTTGCTGTAACAGCACTAGCCTTTGGTATAGTAATTATTTGGAAACGTAGACGCTCCAAGGCAGCAATTATACTCTAGAAATCGGCTATCTCTCAGCCTTCTAAAGATTGAGCTTCTCTTTTACTTGACGCATATCCTTCTCAAGTTGCTCAACACGGACCATGAGTTGCCGGAGTAATGAGGCAATATCCAAATCGGTTCCACGTTTTAGATCATCGGGTGGTATCTTTCGAGGACCGCGACGAAGAGGATCGATATCTTCTGGTCGTATATTACCCAATCTAATTCCACTCCTGTATAAAGAACTAACACATCTTTTGAAACACTGAGTTTATGTCTTTCTCCAGATTATGCAATAACTGATGTATTCTGCCAAATAGTATCACAATAAGGGGGAAAAGTGTCAGAATAGCACTCTTCCTCATTTTTCAAGCTTCAAAGAGGAACTAATCCTATGCTGAATTCGCCTAGCACTTCAATCAAAATTCTTCTCTTAGTCTGAGTAAGTGCTGGTATTGCCAATCTCGTTCTTTAGCTACGGCTGCGTGTGTATCTGATGAGTCTATGGCTCTATGAATAGCTTGTAAGGCATAAATTGCAGAACCAATAGAATGAGTGGGAACATGTGCAGTTGCCACTGCTTGACCTGCGGCACGGGCAGCAGAACGGGCTGCATTATCTCTCCCTACTTCACGGGCGGCTGCATGGGAATCAAGTGAAGCCTTGCGAATAACAGCCATATTAAACTCCCCTGTAGTTATCCAAGTCTTGAGTGTTTGAATGGCTCTCCGAGGCCGGTGGTCTTCTGGATATTTCTCTTCAAAATATGGTAAAACACGCTCTGCACAATCAATTGACCAGACTGCTAATGTTTTATGGTCAGTTTTTTTTACGAGCTCTACAAGCCTCTCATCGCTTCTGTAGTGTGTAAGTGAAAATCTTGGTTTCTTTTTTCGTGGCTCACCTTTCACATTAATTCCTCAATATCTAATTTTGTTTCATCCACTAGTTATGCCTGACACAGGAATCCTATATGCATGGATTGGCATATGTTGGGTCCCCTGATTCAAAAGTGACATAATAAGATTTTCCAAAAGGTTACAATCCTCGGATATATTCGGGACGTAATTTGTTAGCTGCTTGGGGATCATTGAGAACAGTGTCTATTGCATTGAGGAGTTGTTGTCTATCTTGCGAGAGTATTCCTCGGAGGGGAAGGTAATTGGAAGCATGGTTTGTTCGAAATACACAATGAGTCAAATCGATTAGTCCGTCCATTATGGTCCGGAGTTCTTCGAGACTTTCGAGGGGATTAAGTGGTTGGAATTCACCCCGGTGTGCTTGGGCATGAAGTTCGGTTCCCGGAACTAGCATCAGCGTCAGAGCTGCCAGATATGGAGGATCAATTGCTCGGATCGTTGTTGCTGTATGCGTTGCGTGTTGCTGGCTCCGGCTTTTCCCACCAACTCCTAGAATAATAATAGGCGAAACTGTATACCCTGCTTTCTTAAGACGGAGGCACGCCGTAATATGATCCTCATTGCTTATGCCTTTATTGATGAGTTGAAGGACCTCGTCATCTCCTGATTCTAGACCGATGT
>JBHLNC010000107.1:0-6697 GCA_048937435.1 Promethearchaeota archaeon
GGCGGGTTAGTAACGAATTCGGTATTGTGCTTCGTGATTTGCGTATTGAATTTCACGAGGGACATCCTCACTTCCCGGTACTACTGGTAGGAGACTAATTCGATTTTGATATCGTTCTTTAAGTGAGTCGGGTATCGTGCCTCCAAATGGGTGAGTAAAGGGAAGCATGAAGCGATAATCTTTCCCTGATATTCCGGCTATGCGCGTAAGTATACGTTTTGATTTACCACCGTGTCTAAACCGGTAATATGCAAGATAAAGGAAGCCACCAATCAATTTGATGAGTTGGCGGTTTATCCAAGTATCTTGGATATCTTCGAGCCACGCGTCTCGCCAGTGTAGAAGATTATGATCCCAGCATTCGATGAAAATTTCCCATTGAAGCTCAGTTAATCGACGAAGGTTCAGAGTCTTTTCTTTTCGAAGAGCACAATCTTCTAAGGACACAAAGAACAGGGGTACAAAAAAGGTCTTGAATCGACGCATGCGGTGCACAAGATCGAGGGTATAGAGTACATCCTCTTCGGTTTCCTTAGGCAAGCCAGTCACTAAAGTACAAAGAGGTACCCAGTTTGCATCATTGAGTATGCCATACGCTTCACAAACGATTTCAGGCCATTGGCTCACATCATAAGGTAAGGCTTTTCCACGCATGTGTTCTTGCATAAGTCGGGGACTACCCGTTTCAACGCCCACCTCCACGGTGACAACGGGATTACCTCTATATTTGTATCGAGATTTCTCACCAATAGTATCAGAGATTTCTTGCACCATTTTCGGTTCAATAATAGCTGGAGCTAATGATGCATGGGCTGTTTGAACAACTTTAACGCCTGGTTCAGCTACCACCGCCTTATACAGGTTAACAACCGCTTTCCGATTCGGGAGAAATCGTTCCTTCGAACCATAAAGAAAGACATCATCAGTATTCAGAAGAATCATATCAGCGCCGCAACGAAGGTTCGCTCGCACTTCTTTCAGCACTTTGTCGATTGGAAAGGTGCGCCGATACTTCATTGTAGGTGAACAAAATTGGCAACCTCGACCACATCCCCGTGAAATCTCGACAGCCCCATAAATAGCCCCACGTCGAATTGCGGGGATTTCATCATCGTTAGGTCTTTCGGCTCTGATTACTGGAGGGAGTGGTTCACCTCGTATTGCCTTTTCAAATAATTTTGATGCTACCCGTTCTGATTCACCCATGACAATGCAATCAAACCCAAATGCCTCACGGAGCTTTGGGTTTTTCAATTGCCAAGATCCTGCACCGCCCAGAATTCTTGGAATTCTATATCTATTTAATGCGGAATTTTGCATTAACCGGCGAAATTCTAATCCCGTTGCAGCAACGCTGCCAAGTCCTGTAAGAGAAGTATACGTAAGGCTCACGTACGCCATTCCTAGAGGGTCCATACTAGAGACGCCAACAACTTTGGTTTTTGGTCCCATTACATGCTTGAGTTGGCTGGGGTGAACAGTAATGACATCTTCTTCGTCAAAACCGTTTTCAAGTAATGTAGCTTCGATTTTCCTAAGGCCATACGGGGCAAAGGGGGCAGAATGGTCTGGGTTTGGTGGGTCAGGCTTATACATACGCCTTAGCACAGTTTTGGGAAAAAGTCGTCCTGGGAAGCCACCAGCAAAGGCTATGAAAGGATCTGCATCCCATCCAGCCATTTCTGCAACGGAAGCTGTTAGGACAACTTGCTTTCCACCGTTTCGACCCATCATTGATTCCTCAAAGTCTCATTCTGTGGTGTCTTGTATATTCGTGTTTATTCTTTCCTCTGTGTCACTGATATCTTGGCATGGATAGGAGCTATTTAGGTTTTTGCCCCCATTTGTTTCTCAAGTTCTTCGGACATATAAGTTTGACTCGTTTTCTAGGCTTTATCAGGCGTATTATTGCGTCGCCGCAGTCATCGTAGCATCTTTGATTCGAACATAGGGAATAAACGTTGGTGTAGTGACTTCCCACCATCGAATCTGACGTGGCGATTTACCCAAGGCTTCAATGTTGGCAGCCATGCGAAGGATGTTATCAGAGATGCGGAGCTTCTGTATCGATTGGCCAATCTCACCGTTTTCAATAAGGAACATACCATCTCGGGGTATCGTTGAAAACGAGCCTTCAAGTCGACTCGTATATCGTAGGTACCAATTCGAAGTAACATAGATTGTAGGACGGTTGGGTTCGAGGAGTTCATCGAATGAAGCATCACCTGGTTCAAACACGAGATTCGAAGAAGATGGAACAAACATCTTTGACCCAATCCCTAATCGTGCGATTGAGCAATTACCCGTGGTTTTCGCTTGCATCATCTTAGCAGTTGAAGCGTTATGGATAACACCTTGAAGGGTTCCATTCTGAAATATGGGTGACTTCTGTGTTGGCGTGCCTTCAACATCAAATGGCGCACTGCCCAACCCATTCGCTATTCGTCCATCATCCCATACGCTCAAAGAATCCGGTCCTAATTTTTCACCAATTTTATCTTTGAGCGGACTCATTCCCAGCATCAGCAACAACGGGTTCGCGGATTCAGCCAACGAGCCTAAAATCGAAGCTGCAACAGTAGGATGTAAGACTAAATCGTAAACCCCTGCTTTCCCCTGTTTACCTCCGACCGATTGTAAGGCGATTTCTCCTGACTCTTGACCTGCTTGGACAATGTCTTTTTTAGCAGTACTAATGGTTCGTCCAACAGCCAGCCCCTGTCCAGAACTTTCAGGATCGACAAAACTCCGTAAAGTCATACGATAGGCAGATTCCGGATAGTCACCACTAAAACCCTTTGTCGTTTCGACCAAATTATAGGTTTCATTGAAAAAGAACGAACCGGCTGTTCGTTTTGCTCCTGCCTCTTGAGCAGCGTTCAAGGCTGCTGTAACCACATCTGGTGCTTGATTGGGAAAGTCGCGAATTCGTTTATCATAAAGCTTGGCAACTTTTGTAGGTGGTTTCAGCTCTTCCTGTAAACCCGAATAAAGAGGTGTTGGCTGAAGACTTTGCACTAATTTCGTTAAACGACCTATTTCTTCATCAATCAACTTCGGAGTGGGACTGAAAATTTCAGTCGTACCAATCTTGCCATCTATAGCAACAAAAATGTCCAATACCGTGTAGTTCCATTGTTTGAAAATATCAATCTCCGAATTGCTGATTCGAATTTGATGCTCTAGTACGTCACGTGCTTGAACTACCGAGTCTCCTTTGGAGGAGGCAACTTTCAAGGCATGGTCCACGAAATCCTGTATTTCCTTATGTCTCATCATCTCGCAACACCTCCAACTCTTATTGCACGGAGCCGCATCGCATCCGGACCCCCATGCCATACGGGCATCCCTTGACTAGGGTCTGATTTCCCACAAATCGCTTGTTCTGCTGTAAATCCCTTTGAACATGCATCCACTGCATCGAATAATCCGCGGGAGGTCAACTCTAGCACGGGCCTTCGTACAAATTCATCAGTAATTTCGCCATCTCTGATGAGCTGAGCATATGATCCAACATATTTCGATTGATACCGGCGGTCATCGATGTTCCACTCGGTGAAGGATTTCATGTATATTCCGAATTTGATATCTTCGACTAATTCCTCTTTTGAGTAATCTCCAGGCGCGATGTACGTATTGGCCATTCGGGGAATGGGCTCACGATTATAATTCGTTGCACGTGAGGATCCATTGGATTTTACACCTACTCGTCCTGCTGAGAGACGGTCGTGAAACATTTCGTTTGCGATACCCTCTTTAATTAAATACCGGGGTCGGGCTTTTACCCCCTCATCGTCATACAAGTAGAAGCCCCCGCTATTTGGAATGGTTGGGTCGTCAATTACGGTAATTACAGGTGATCCGACGCGTGTGGTTCCAACATCGATGTCCATCCAGAAGGATTCTCCGGCATTCATGCCTTCGCGTCCTTGTACACGGTCAGCCTCGGAGGGGTGTCCGCAGTTTTCGTGGGAGATGATGCCGGCGACTTCTGGTCCAACGATGAAATCGACGGGCTTGTCAAAGGTCATTGCTTTAGCTTTATCTGCTACAATTTTCGCGTCTTGGGCTTCATCAACAAAACTTTGGATGAATTGTGGGTCCGTGAACCACTCCCAGCCTCCAGTTGCACCACGGCTAATCATGCGTTGTTCAATATCTTTCTCTCCTTTCGCTGTGAGCATTGAAAGGTATCTTCCGAGGCTATAGTCGGATTCGACTTGGGTTCCCTCGTTGTTTGCGATGAGCTTCTTACTCGTTTCTAGTGCGAGGATAAAAAGGCGGAAGGGTAGGGTGTCGCTGTTGAAAGTACTTGTGAGGGTTTTGTCAACTTCAAAAATACGGTTGAGTTTTGTCTCTGAAGGGATATCCGCAAACGGAATTTTCGCAGGAGCCTCCCATCGGGTTTGGACGGTGGGTTCTTCGGAGAGTACGAGTGGAGTTTTTCGTTTTGAGGCTTGAGCGAGGCGGATAGCAGTTTTGACAGCTCGTTCAATCTCTTCTTTGTTGAGCCTAGCTGTTGATACAAATCCTATACCACCATTGGCTAGTGCACGGATTCCAATACCTGCTGTTTCGGTAGTACCTGCGGAGATAATCTCACCGTTTCGAGTGGAATAGCCTTCTATTACCGATTGCACATATCGCAATTCGATGTAGTCGGCTCCTTGGGCATCACCAAATTGAACGCCATGCTGAACTAGGTCATGAAACGTCATAGAATCAAACAGATTGGGACTGTGTTGCCATAAAAAGCGAACTCATCCACAGAATTTTTCACAAAGAACGCGAGATTATAATCTTACCTGATCTTGATTATTTTTCCCAGAAGAATTTCCCCTTCTCGTAGATGACAAAGTCACCTGCAAGGATTTTTCCTTCGTCTTTCATGGATTTGATAACGTCGACGTGGACAGCACTTTCGTTGGTGCCCTTACATTCAGGATAAGCATTACCTAAGGCGCAATGAATGGTGTCGCCGATTTTTTCATCGAAAAGCATATTCAATGTATAATGTTTAATTCCGCGATTGGTTCCAATCGCCATTTCACCAAGATATTTCGCTCCTTCATCAACTTCTAGTAGGGCATCAAGTGCCTTTTGTCCACGTTCCGCTGAATGTTTTACGACTTTTCCGTCTCTGAATTCGAGATGCACGCCTTGGATTTCAGTGCCTGCGAAGAGGAAAGGAATATCAAAGTAAATCTGACCTTCAACGGACTTTTCAACAGGGCTTATGAAGACTTCTCCACTTGGCATGTTGTTTGTGCCTTCGGCCGCAACCCAAAGCCGATCCTTTGTAGAGGCTTTCAAATCCGTCTCTTTCCCAATGAAACGGATCGTATCACTTGCTTGAAGTTTATCACGAAGTTTTCGCATTAACTTCGCTTCCTTCTCCCAGTCTAGCAACACTGCTCCATACACAAAGTCTTGGTATTCGCTCAGACTCATTTTTGCCTCCTGAGCAAGTGCCTGATTAGGATGAATTGTTCCGCACCAGCGTTTCTTAAGAACCTCATCTGAAATGGGCTTCGTCGTTTGGGAACGACGCATCAAGCGTTTGGGATCGATACCTGCGAGAGCCCGAGTGTTTGAGGGTGAACTAAGGCTGATGAGCACATCGGAGGCCTTAATGGCTTCCATTTGAGGTCTGGGAAACAAGTCCAATGCCTCATCACTAGCCGCATCCATATAACCACGGGAGAGTTCAGAAGAACCCATTAACGTTAAAGTAGATGCACCCTTTTCAGCAACTTTCTTGACAATTTCCACGGCTAAATCGTGGGCGTCAATATCAGCAAACAGAATAACCATATCACCTGCTTTGACCTTCGTCGAGTAATCAACCAAAATCTGAGCATGTTCAACAATTCGTGGATCAACCATACTAGATAACCTCACTTAATAATCGTCTCAAGGAAGATGTGTTTTCTTTTATGGGTTTGGATTAAGGTTAAATAAGCCCCACTATTCTCGTGTGAGTTATGAATTTCATATCTTTGCGGTCCGGAAGGCTTTTGAATAACAACTTTTCAATTCAAGTCACTTCAGGGTAGCAATATGGAATTCATTCCTGTTATTGCCCACAATAAAAGAATTAGCTGAAGGGATTCCACTTGACAGTGGCCATAGTCGGTGTCGGACACACAGATTTTCGTAGTACCTCACCGGACCTTTCTTTCAAAGAACAGATGTTTGAAGCCGCTGTTAAAGCCTATGCGGATGCAGGTGTCAACGCCCGCAAAGACATTGGCAGCTTTCTGACAGCGGCAGAAGACTACTGGGAAGGCTACTCTATCTTCGATGAGTTCGTTCCTGACCAACTCGGTGCTGTACTCCGTTCAGTGTGTACGATTGGAGGTGACGGTCTGCTAGCCCTAAGTAATGGTGCGATGCAGATTGAAACCGGATTATTTGATGTGGTGGCAGTCGAGGCCCACAGCAAAGCCTCGGACATGCTCACCTTTGATGGTATTTTGTCTCATGCATTAGACCCTATCTATAATCGTGCATTCAACGCCCATCCCTACTTCATCGCGGGATTAGAAATGCAACGATACCTGCATGCGACCAAAACAACGCGGGAACAATGCGCGAGTGTCGTTGTGAAAAATAAACGCAACGCTATGGACAATCCCCTCGCCGCATTTCCTGCAGATATGACAGTTGACGAGGTCATCAACTCAACGATGGTCTC
>JBHLNC010000108.1:0-6687 GCA_048937435.1 Promethearchaeota archaeon
TATGATTATGGATTTCGTGGATGACCTGATTTATCAATTTGACATCACCATTACCCAACCACCCGACTACACCACCGGTCAATTAGATGATGTCCCATTGCGTGTAAGAGCATTGAATACCTGGCTATATCCCACTGAAGTACCCCTCACCCCATTCGGTGATGACGTCATTATTTACATAGCTTATGAAGTTCTTGACCCAGAAAGCTCCCTTACTGGACAAGATATCTCCACGGGAACTATCACAGTAACCGGGCTTTATGGCTTCGATCCAACACCCTACACAGCAATCTGGGTAGGAGCCCGATCAGAATACCGTATCACTATTGACGCATCCGCTATCACGGCAATAGGTCAATACAGAATTATGATTAGCGTTTCAGGAGCAGGAACCCAATATGAACCCTATACCATTACTCAACTCCCCTTCACCGTTCGGACCGTATTCACAGCAATGACTATTCAACCTGTTGACGCTCAAGCCTATGCTGAAAACTTCACCATACGAGTCACCTACACCGTTAATGATCCCGACAGCACTCTTAATGGCCAAGGCATTGATGGCTATGCCGCAAATATTACCTTAGTTGGATACAGCGGACAATATAGCGTCAATCCCATGGGAGGACTTACTGGAATTTATGATATCATCCTGAACTCAACCTTTGTTGGCGCACCGGGCACACATATCGAAACCGTAACAATTACTTGGACTGTATCACCACCACAGTATGCAGTTCAGACGAAATCCGTAACACTAATTGTGACCGAACGTCCAACAGAAATCCGTAACACAGTGCCTGGAGAAACCGGTTATGTAGATGAGATCTTAGTTGATTTTACCTTCTCAGATCAACTTCGGACAACCTGGATTACGAACACATCCTTTGGTGGTAACCATGTATTATGCAATCTCTATAACACCACTGGAACTCCCGTCCTCATTCCTACTGACGCATGGTACATTATTCCATTAGGTGGAACCGATGCGTTTCAACTCAGGATTGATGCAGACTACTTTGGACGAGTTAACACCTTCTTTGATTTCAAACTCGAGATCACATGGCAATCAGGAACTATTCCCTACTACGAGACACAAGAATTTGAATTCCGAGCCTATGTCGTTGGACAACGCACATCATTCATCCTCCAACCAACTGATCCTTCATTTCCATATGGTTCCCTCGTTAGCATCATTTTCAGATTTCAAACCGAACAGGGAGCCAGTGTCAATGAAACTGATTGGCCCCTACTAGATATCACACTACTCTGTCCTGCAATACCTAGCTTTGGAACATATGGAGTTGATTGGTGGTATACCGAGTTAGGTAACGGTTTCTATGACATCACAATTGATACAACACAATTAGCAGGAATTGGAAGCTATTTGTTCACTATTAATGTGACCTACCCCGAGGGCGAAATTCCCTTCTTTGAATCACAATATAATGAACCAGTATCAAAGGCAGTGCGATTCATTACTACATTACTTGAGTATGTACCTCCGGGTAACCTGTATTATGGGGATAACATGACCATCCTCGTGAGATACTTTGATACAGATAATGATGTACATGTACCAAATATTCCATCAACCGTGGATATTCAAGTAACCGGTGGTCCGTTGCCTACAATCACTCAGATTCCATCTGGACCATATCAGAATTGGTGGCAAATTGATTTAACTACTGCAGGGATACCAGCAGGGCAAGAAGTCATTTTATGGATATTTGCCAACCAGAGTTATTACTACTGGAAGAATATTTCAGTGCCGATTTATATCTATGAAGTTCCACTTGAAATTACACTTGAATCCCCTGGCGTCTTTGAAAGATATTATGGGGAAGAACCCTACCCAATAATTCGTGTTTCAGTTCGTGTTGGTGCAGGTTCACTTGCAGGAACTTTTGTAACAGATGCAGATGTTGAAGGATATTGGGATCATCCTACACTTAGTTTCAGTAACGCATTTAATGGCACATATTGGTTTGAAATCAGCTCTTTGTACGATAAGGACCGATATCCCATCGAAATTACTGCATTTAAGACAGGATACTTCTCAAACGATACAATATATGTCGTATACACTATCACCGCAGGACCTAGCAGCCTGAGTTCTTATCAGGGTCCCACTTCATTCATCCTCAACCCACCAGATACCTATGATATCATCGTCAACTATTCAACTGGAGCAGGCGCACCAATCACTGGAGCGACAGTAACATTCAGTCACTCACACTCAGGAATTGTAGACGGAGTATTAACTGAAAGTATCCTCCATCCAGGAATTTATTATGCCAACTTCTCATCAACTGCACCTGCACACCTTACCATCATCTATACAGTTAGTGTGAAGGCAACCTTCCCTAACACGCAATCTCAGACATTATCCTTCCAAATTGATGTCCGTCTGAGGCCTGCAGAAATCGTCCCTGAAAATAGAATCTATGCCATACCAACTGAATATTCTGCAATATTTACAATCTTGGTTTATCTAAATGATACAACAGATAATCAACCAATCTCTGATTTGGACATTCGTGCGACTTGGCCTAATTTGCCCGGTGGGGAAGCACTCATGTTGCCTAATGGCACAGCTGGCTGGTATTATTACAATTTCCCAGCTGAGCAGGCTGCAGGATTTCCCTATGATCTTCACTTAGACCTAGTTGGTGTCGGTGCAACTCTATTTTCTTGTTCACGTGTTACAATGACAATACAAATTCAAGATCGCCCAACAAAACCAATCGATGAAATGGAATTAGTGTCTGTTCGTGATGATTGGAGAAGATCTCTAGGCATCCTTCAAGTGCCACTGGGTGATTGGCTTTACATCTATCTTAATTATACTGACATTGACGGTCAGCCTATTGAGGATGCTGGTGGTTTAGTTAAAGTTGGCGATTCAGGAGTCCCATATGAAGCATTCACATTTGACAATACTACAGGATTATATGTAGCTATGTTAGATGCAAGTTACTTTGGTAGAGGTATTTGGCGCCTTTTTGTTACAATTAGTAAGGAAAATTATAGTCCAAAAATTTATGAAACGACATTCGAAGTCATTAGTATTCCTACTGAACTTAGGGTCACCCAAATTAATGGAATAGAAGTTGGAGACCTTACTGAAGCGACATTCTTTATTGGCACACCGGTTTCAATTCGCCTTTACTTTCTAGACACTTGGCACAATGAGCCAATTGATGGTGCAAACGTAACCATCCCATCACAATTGGTTCAAGAGGGATTCGAATTAGTTCCCTTAGGTAATGGTGTGTATGAGATTCAAGGAGTCTGGGATGCTTTTTCATTCTCCACTGTTGGAATAGGTCTTACTGTGACTGCAGAAAAAACCGTTCCACTAAGACATGATTCTGCTTCATTAGAAGGATGGGTGATTCAATTTGCGCCTTCCCAAGCTCTTCTTCTCGGTGTCTATGGAGGTATCGGTGCAGCCATTACACTAATCTTTGTCCTGCTTGGTTGGATTTTGTGGGCTCGTGTATTCTCGATTCCCTGGGAAGTTCGGCGGATGCGAAAACTCGCCAAGACCGTCGAGAAAGAAGAAGGTTACACGTTAAGTCGGAAGGACTACAAGAAATTCCATCAAAAAGGTGTGATCCTCGAAGATAAAATCGATGATGCTATGTCAACGATTGGTGTAGCAGCAACACCGGCTATGATTCCAGCAGTAGAAGAAGTCGAAGAGGTTACCGCGACTGAGGAACACATTATTGGTGAGCTAGATAAGATTCCGGGTCTTGGACCAGAAGAGAAAGCCGTGTTGGCGGAGGAAATGCGGAAGATTCCTCGGAAGGATCGAATCTGGTTCCTTGATGATCTGAAGCGGCAGATGGGGATGCGTCGGATGGACTTTCTGACTCAGCGAGAAAGACCTGTTGAACCACCACCTCCACCAGAACCTGCACCCGAGCCGAAGGTTGAACCCGAACCGAAGCCCAAACGGAAGCCGAAGCCTAAGGCGCCAGAAAAAGTTAAGTCGACTGAGGAGCCTGTGGTGCCTTTGGAAGAGGTGAAGCCGGAGGAGCCCCCTGAGCCGGATAAGGCGTTGACTGAGGATCGGACCGCACCTACTGTCTTGCCTCCTGAAAGAGAAGTCCTGACGGTGCCTTCTGCTGTGGAGATTGAGATTCGTCGGGAGCTGGATAAGATTCCGGGTCTGGATGAGGATGAGAAACAGGCCTTGGTTGATCATCTGAAGTACTTATCGAAAGAAGAACGGCAAGCCACGTATAATTCTCTAAAACAAACCGCGAACGATGACTAGCCCTTACGAAGCGTGTTGTCGTTGAGCGTATCGGGTCATAACGCCCAGGGTTCGAGCAGCGCGTTCAGGCATCGGATAAACTGGGATGCCAGCATCTTGGAGTGCCCGAATTCCTGAGTCACTGCGGTCCTGTGTAGACGATATGAGCGCAGGCTTTCGGTATTGATGCAGGACGTTGATGAGTCGGTGGGCTGCACCTCCGAATTCGTCTTGCATAGCTTTGACGACGTCTTGGGGGATGTCAGGGCTATGTCGGAATTGGTCCATTAGGTCGGGTCCGAAGAATCCATGAATTAGCAGGGCATCAATGTTTGGCTGAGCTAGGAGAACATCAGCACACTGAGCGAACAACCGCATATTGACCGTAAACGTACTGTCTACGGGATTTTCCGTGATAGCCGTTTGAGGGAGGAATGCGCTGAGCTGGTCTTGAACCTGTGGAGAGAGTTTGGGGATTTTCAAACCTTGTTCTGCGCAGACATCAGTGAAGGAAACGCCAGGACCACCGGAATTTGTTAGGATGGCGACGCGTGAACCCTTGGGAAGCGGCTGGTGTGCTAACGCCATGGACCAGTCAAATAGATCTTCTAGACTTGTTCCAAGGATGACTCCAGCTTGTCGCATCGCTCCTTGAAAGACCGTATTGTCGCCAGCCATCGCACCAGTGTGGGAGGCGGCAGCACGTTGTCCTGCACTGGTTCGTCCGACTTTCATCAACAAAATCGGTTTCTTGGGTGTAATTTGTTGTGCTGCCTTGAGAAATTGGGGTCCATCGCGAAATCCCTCGATATACAGAATAATGACGCGAGTCTCTGGATCGGTACTGAGGAGTTTGATATAGTCGGTGCAGGTGAGGATGGCTTCGTTGCCGGTGCTGATGGTGGTGCTGACGCCGAGTCCCCACCGTTGGAGGGCGATGAAGTTTTGGGCCATGAAGGCGCCGCTTTGGGAGACGAAGGCGACGGGTCCGGCGGGGGGTGCGTAAGGCATGGTGGTGAGGTTGAGGTGGAGGGAGGGGCGGCTCATGCCAACGCAGTTAGGACCAACCATGTTGAAGTGATGTTTTTGGGCGATGGCTTTGACTTCGTCTTCAGCGGCTTTGCCATCAGGTCCCATTTCGCGGTAGCCACCGGTGACGAGGATGATGTTACGGATATTCGCTTGGGCGCATTGGTTGAGGACTTCGGGAACTGCGGGTTTAGGTACAATGATTGCAGCGAGGTCGGGGCTGGGGCAGTCCAGAACGCTAGGGTAGGCTTTGTAGCCGTGGATTTTCTTTGCCTTGGGATTGATAGGATAGACCTCACCTTGGTATCCTCCGGTTTGGACGTTGAAGGTGATGAGGGAGCCCATTTTGGTGATGTTGGTGGACGCGCCGACGATGGCGATGGACCGGGGGTTGAGTAGGCGTTCCATGGCGAAGTCTCCAAAGGTAGCTGTGATGAGGTGGAATGGTCGGATAAGCCTTCTGCCTGTAGATGAAAAACAATTATAGAACCCTATCCGAGTATCTGCTACTAATTCTCAAAGTAGATGGAGGGTACACTATGACCTCAGAAAAGGTAGAGATTGTCAAAGGCGTGTATTGGGTTGGTGCGATTGACTGGACGCTGCGTGACTTCCACGGGCTCTGGACACCGAGAGGTGGCACCTACAATACTTATTTGATTATTGATGAGAAAATTACGTTAATTGATACGGTGGCTCCAAACTTCTCCCAAGAGCTTATCGATCGAATTAGCACGATTGTTGATCCGGCTAAAATTAACTACTTAATTTGTCAGCATGTGGAACCGGATCATTCGACCTCGTATGCAGACATGTTGAAGGTGGCTCCGAAAGCGAAAATTATCACCTCGAAGCGAGGGGCAGAGTTTCTAAAGAAGAGCTATCCCGGAGTCGAGTTTCCCATTGAGATTGTGGAAGACGGGAGTTCTCTGAGTCTTGGCAAGCGGTCCTTGACCTTTGTGCAGATCCCGATGGTGCATTGGCCCGAAACCATGATTAGCTACATGCCCGAAGAACAACTCGTTTTCAGCAATGATGCCTTTGGTATGCAGATTGCTTCACCCTACAGGTATTCGGATCAAATTGATGACTGGTATGAGCCCCTTCGAGCGTACTACAGTTACATTGTTCGCTGGAATGCAGCAGCGGTGCTTAAAGCCTTCCAGAAAATTGAGGGGGTCCCTTTGAAGATTATTTGTCCCTCTCATGGTCCGATTTGGCGAAAGAACCTTGAACAGATTATTGAGATTTATCAACGTTGGTCGAGTAGCCCTGAAAAGGAACAGGCGGTTGTGGTGTATTCGACGATTTGGAAGAGTACGAAACAGATGGCCTATGCAATCCGTGAGGGGATTGCTAGTGTGGGTGTGCCAGCGGATATTTACAATCTT
>JBHLNC010000109.1:0-6680 GCA_048937435.1 Promethearchaeota archaeon
GATAGTCAAATTGCTCAAAGACAGCGACCTGCGAAGATCTATGAGCACAAAGGCTTACAGCGCAGTTCGGGAAAGGGCTGATTGGGAAAAAAACTCCAAGCTACTTGACAACCTCATATTGTCAATAGCCGAGACTACAAAGAAGTAGGACTGCCCAGTAGCAATGTGTGATCCGCGTGTCAGCCCAAAAACGTCTTCAGCAAAACCTGCACTTCTGATTATCGCAGAGAAGCCTCCTGAGTTGTACAGCCCGGCAGGAGAAAGAGTGCGCCATATGGCTTTGGCTGCGACTTCATTTTTCAGCAAAGTGGTTGTTCTCAGTTCGGGCACGCCTGACAAGCGCAGCAAGCGCGAAGTCCACGCAAAAGCTCTTTCACACAAAACCAGCGTTGTAAGATCAATACCCTACCCGATATCTGCATTATTTGACCCGATCAAGTTGTTAGCCTTTCTTATCCGTGGCCTTGCCCTCTCAATTCGCTACAAGCCTTCACACATTATTGCGTCAATGCCACCTGTTGAGACAGGCGCAAGCGCGTGGTGTCTTTCAAGGCTTTTGCGCAAGAAATTGGTGATTGATTATATGGATGACTGGGAGGCTTCGATGAGGACTCAGCTCACTAGATACATACCCTCCTACCTGATGATCCCCGTTTGGAAGCTTGCCAACCTCATATACTCCTTCTCAACCACTATTTTTGTTGTGACACCAACTCTTGCCAAAGCAATTCAGCAACGCGGAAGTAACGCTTCAATAGTGCTAGTGCCCAACGGAGCAGATCTGGCAATCTTCCATTGTCGAGACGAGAAAGCCCGAAGGCAAACACGGCTGAAGCACAAGCTCAATCCGAGAAAAAACGTCTTAGTCTATTGCGGAAGCGCGAATCCCTATTATCGCCTTGATCTCGTTCTCTTGGCTGCAAAGTCTCTGCCAGATTATGCAAAAGAAAAGCTCTCTTTTGTATTTTTTTTGTATACGGGATTGGAGTATTCAAGAAGACTGAAATCTCTGCTTGAGATTCCAGATGAATTAGTTGAAATAAGAGAACCGTTGCCGCGGAAAGACTTGTCTGAAGTCATGGCAGCATGTGATGTGGGCCTTGTTCCATTTTCTGACGAGCTTTTCCTCACGTATGCAATGTCTACAAAACTGTATGAATATTTAAGTGTGGGATTGTATGTTATCAGTAGCGGACCAGAGGAAGGCGAATTGCAGTCGTTCTTCACTAGAAATCCTAGCTGTGGCGTTTTCGTCCAACCGACAGTCAGGAACTTCGTTCGCATATTCTCGGAGGTCCTCGATGATGGTGTCTTTGAGGGCGTCAGCAGTAGTTCGCGCCATTCCTTTATAGCGAGGAATTATGATGCCCGAAAAATAATGATCAACGCAATGGAATCTCTATCAGACCCAAGAGGAGGGTCAGAATGACTGAAGCAGCGAAAGGTGTAACTACTAGGATAATTGGATGGCCAGGGACTAGGATACTTCTGTTTCTAGGCTCCTCGGCAATAATGCTGTTTAACGCTATGATTATAAAGTCAATTTGGATCGGCATTCCAGCCTCCCTCATTGCAGTCTACATTGGCTCGGCTGCAACTGGTGATCTGTGCTTCCATAAAGAAAAAAGGTATCTGAAACAGATTCTGGGTGTAGCCGCTTTTCTCATGGCAATCACTTTGTTGGGGATTTCCCTTATGTTTGTTGCGATGTTCACTGAAATCCTATCGCTTGCGAGTTTTATTGTTCTCGGTGTCGTTCTATGTCTGCTTGCTGCCTTGAGGAGACCCACGAGTCCCCCAGATATGTTGAAACGAACAGCGGGTAGTGGTAACAGAAAAAGGGAACCCTACTTACTCGTGGCTGTTTTTCTGTTTGCGATTGGAGTTGCCTTTTATGCATTGGCACTTGGGAGAACCGGTGAGGGCGTCGTATCAGTCTGGTTGACGATACCGAGTATGTTTTTGCCTCTCTTTTTCTTGTCCTCGTTGTGTCTGTTGATAATAGTTTTCTTCAACTCGATTCGTGTCGAAGTCAAACTCGCTCTCATTTCTCTGTATTCATTCCTATCGCACAGCTTGTTTCTCATAATATGGTATCCTGGTAGATATGGGGATCCTTGGTCCCATTTAGGTGAGGCTAGGTTCATAAGTAATACTGGCACAATCTATGCTTACGATTGGTTGGTCTCACAACAACTCATAATTGACTTCGTCAAGTACAAAACCCAATATTCACTTGTCGTGTTCTTGGAGAGAATGTTCTCAATGGACATTTATTGGGTCCACGTTTTTCTTATCCCGGTACTCTGGTCCATATTCGTCCCGATCTTCTCATACAAACTTGCTCGACTCTTGACCAGAAAGAAAGGCAGGATATTTCCTCTCTTGACAGCTATGACTGCTAGCCTCTTCTCTCCGTTGATCTATTGGGGAGCAGTTTCGGTTCCTAATTCGTTAGCCTTCATTTTCCTGTTTTTCACAATGATGCTTCTATTGTATGGAATCGAAACGCGTGAAAAACGAATCTGGTTCTTGTCAGTTTTGACCTCTATTACGGCGTTTTTTGCTCACCCACAGGTTGGGATCTTCGCTTTCGCCTTTGTTCTGGGAGCGGCAGTTCTCCAGAGCAAGCTGCATAATATTCTAAAGGCCATAATTCTGGCTCCAATTTCAATTGCGTACCCTATTGTCTCATATGTGCAGGGCGCAGGCTTCTCGATGGCTGCTCTTCTGAACTTGGAAAATGCTCTATCTTTTTGGTCAGATATTACCACTCTTCTAGCAATCTTCGCTTTTCTAGGGTTGGTGTATAGTCTCAAGGGTACGCTCGTGAATGGCAAGAAAGCCACAATGCTTTTCATGTTCTATGTGATTGCTGCTTTGAGTTACTTTGTTTCAATGTATGGGATGAAAGATGCATTTGTGCCTGACCGGATACTTCCGCTCATGGCCATTCTTTTGGTGCCATTTGCCTCACTGGGTCTGATTGTGGTCGCAAAACACCTGAGCGTTGGTCTTTCACGAGTCAAACGAGATTCCTGGATGAAATCATTGAGGCCCCGAGCAGTTGCCTTATTGATAGTTTGTCTGTTTCTGTCTTTCCAAGCGACTTCTGCTTTGTATGAAACCTATCCACGCCAGGAGATCACTGAAGTGCAGCCAACCGCATACGAGGTTGATGCCGTAAACTACATAGATTCAACGGCGCCGGGTCGATACGTTGTTTTAGGCGACACTAACTTGGCGACAATCGCTTCAGGGTTTCTAGGGGTGGACTACACGTACGGTGGCGGTGCACGAGGTATGTTTGGCATACCCAGATGGGACTGGTGGTCAATGAAGCTGTACTCCAAAATGGGAAGGGAACCATCCTTGAGTGTAATGGAGGAAGCAATGATTAAAGCAGGGCGTGGTGTAGGCTACTTTGTTGTGTCAGTTAGAGACCCTTCGTACATAAGTATAGTGCAACGTACATCCGCCGTGATGCCTATAGAGAAAGTTTTTGGAGGCGGAAAACTCACAGTGTTTAAGCATGTCTCGGCGTTGCAACCAATCGAAGGGGACGGTCCCAATGTCCAAGTGGCTTTTGACGACGGAACGTCGACTCTTGTCAAAACGAACTATGGCTATTTTGTCAAAAGTGAAGTTTCCTATGGAATCACTCTTAGTGGACATTCGAGTTACAAAATAATGGACTATCCAAGTCTATGGACGTTTAGAGTACTTTTGGTGAACGGTGACGAAAGGCAGCTTGATAGCTCAACAGACGTTAATACGCTCATATATGTAACTGATTTGAATCCAAGCGATGTTGTCGAAGTGGGCTGGCTAGCGAATGAGCACTACCAGTCTGCTGGTTGGAAAGAAGACTCCTTCAGGTATGATTGGCAGAGGCATCCACTCTATGTAGGGACAATCCAGCCCAACATCGCAACAGATGGAAACGTTCTAACCCTCTCATGGGATTTCACGACCAATTCAAGCGCGTATCAATATTACTATCACACAAAGGAAGCTAATGTCTCTACAGACGATTATCCATACATTTTGGTAAGGTGGAAATCAACAGGTCCAATCGCAACCGTGGCTGTCGCATACAAGGGTTCTGAGGGAAATCAGTACGAAATAGTTCCTTACAGTAGCGGGAGCTCCGATTGGACAGTTACGATAGTCAAAATGGAGCCTTCCCGTGAGCTGGCTTACGTAATGGTTGGAATAACAAACCTGAGGAGTAGAGGCATAACAGGCGATTTGGAGTTCTATGTTGACTATATTCTTGTGTGCGCTTCGGAATAAAAATGGAATCTAGAAGAGAACAGGTATAACGCTGCCTCTGTGCGTGCGCCAGTTCCGATGTTCGCTGGTCTGCCAAATTCGTTTTGGAAAGGACTTGGGGGACGTTTGAAACAGCGGCTCTGTCATGTAAGTCCATTGTCAATTCACAGTACTCGCTGGATGGAAGCCTTTCAAAAGAAGGGTTACAATGTTTCATTGGTCACTGATTCTCAAACATGGATCGCGCAGAAGCCCCGTAGTGTACCCATCTATGCTTTGCGAACACTATCTAAGTACAACGCTCATCGCCGCCTTGTCCCAAACTACTTGTCTCTCATAAGAACTTTCAAGCAGATCAAACCAGACCTTGTACACATACACACGCAGTACCATTACGCCCCAGCCGTCTATTATTCGGTCAAAATCCCCTATGTTCTACATTGCTGGGGATTGGACGTATTGGGGTTGCATCAGATGAGCTTTCTCAGGAGGATCATGGCTGAGCAAGTAGCAGCGAAAGCATCAAGAATCGTGGTTGATGCTTATTGCATGAAGCGAATATGGAAAAGTACGGGAATATCAGGAAACAAGATAGAAGTTATCCCCTTTGGCGTTGACACAAATCTGTTCAATCCGAATGCAAACGGAAAACATATCCGAGAAGAAATAGGTATCGGAGAGGACACCATAGCAATAGTAAGCACCAGACCATTCTTTGATCACTACAACATCGAATGCCTAATCAAAGCCATTCCCACAATCGTCAAAGCACATAGGAACGTCCTTTTCATGATCAAGGGAGAAGGCCCTCTTGGAAGCAATATAAGAAGATTGGCAAAGAAACTACATGTAGAACAACACGTGAGATTTAGTAATCCAGTTCCGTATCACAGAATGCCGCAGTACCTTGCCGCCGCGAACATCTATGTATCGCCGTCCTTCATTGACTCGACTTCGGTTTCTCTGCTTGAAGCAATGGCCTGCGGGTTGCCACCGGTTACAACAGATATCCCTGGAAACAGGGAATGGGTAAAAGATGGCATCAATGGACTGCTGTATCCTCCAAAGGACCATGGAGCACTCTCAGAAAGAATAGTACGGCTCATAGAAAACGAAGACTTAAGGAAACGTTTTGGCGAAAGATGTTTTCAGGAAGTCAAAGAAAGAGCGGCTTGGAATGAATGCGTCTCGAAAATGGAAACTATTTACCAGTCAGTCATATAACATAACACTGAAACAAAGCACAACGCTGATTCGATCTGGGCGATGCCATCGCCAAAACAGAAATCAAAGCGGGTAAGGCGAGAGTGACAAGTTCATACCTGTTTGTCAAAGTCGAAAAGCTCATAGTTGAGGACCCAAAGCTTCTCTTTACTTTAACTTCTTATGCCCTTGCTCTTTCGATTTACATGAATCTAAATGTCAAGTCAGTAGGTATCGGCATAATAGCTTTCATCATGTACTTCTTGATCAACGGAACATTTCTGGCTCATGCCTTTTTCAATAAGGAAGATGCCTTTCTCAGGCTGATGCTTGGAATCTTGCTGCTTATGATGTTCTTAGGCTTTTTTGGTTGGTTCGCCATGATAGTTTACAGTCTCGATGGCATTCGAGTCACTCTTGTTCTACTGGTCACGACCACACTTTCTTCCCTGTCTATCAAAAGGATGAATCGGAAAAGTGCCACCTGCTGAACAAGGATCACGCAAGCTTTTGCGAATAGGCGAGACTCTCTATGTGTCTCTCCTTATTCTCTCCTTGTACTTGCTCGTCGTGTCTCGTACTGGAGAAGCGCAGACTGTTTGGCAAGTCTTGCATCCAGCGTTCCTTCCAGTCCTGTTCATCATGACTTCCATTCTCGTTGCGATTCTGTTTTCATCTGAGGCAACCGCGCACAAAATGTTGCTCATCATCGTCTATTCCATTCTTATCCACTCTCTCTTTTCCATTATTTTTCCTGCAGGTGACCTTAGCGGGCAACAAATGTACTTGGGTCGAACTAGGCGTGTGTTCGACAACACTATTCTCCATGGACTGAGCGGCTGGCCCACACAGACAGTTCAAATATTTATCGTTGAAATGTTCGATGGAATAAACCTGCAAGCTGCTCTAAGCACAATCTTTGCCAGAATTTTGGGCATAGACATTTTTTATGTTCACTTGTTTTTCATTCCTACCTTGTGGGGTACATTTGTACCCGTTGCCTCGTTTTTGACAACGAGAGCAATCGGTGGAAGCGAGAGAACAGCAGTTATCTCAAGTCTCCTCGTGTCTATCTTTCCATACACAATCTATTTCGGGGCAATCTCTGTGCCAAACAGTCTGGGATTTATTTTTTTCTTCTATTCGCTGTACTTCATGCTGAGGTACCTATCTTCACATGATTCGAAAATGGCATTGTGGAT
>JBHLNC010000110.1:0-6659 GCA_048937435.1 Promethearchaeota archaeon
AAAAGTTATAGTGGCTATTGAGACTGTAAGAAGGTGAGGGTACTGTCCGTGCACCTCCAAGTATATGATGTTGTTGAAACTGGAGAGCTTATGGAGCTATCAATCCCTGGGAAGCTCAAAACAGAGCTTGGTCCTGATCGAGTCCTTATCATTGTTAATGATGACGATCGAAAGATCTGGCTTTGGAAAGGAGCCGAAGCAGGTGTCCGCAAGAAGTTCATTGCAGCACGTCAAGGACAGGCAGTCCGGAGTCAACGTGGGCTTGTCTACAAAGTCATGTCGATTGATGGAGGAGAGGAACCGGACGATTTTCTCGCCCTACTTGGTGAAAAACCGAAGGCGCCTGCACCCAAACCCGAAGTCGCAGTACATGTCGATTTTCCCGACAAAACCATCGAGATAACGGCTGATGAACCTCCACCGCCTCCACCACAGCCCAAACCCATTGCTAAGCCAAAGGTTACGGCACCCAAGCCTACACCAGTAACAATGCCTGAACCATCGAGTCAGCTTGGAATAGAATATAACGGTGCTGAACAACAATGGCCACAACGAGGAACCGTGTCCAGCACTGTTGCTGCACCGGCCCAAGATGATATCATTGGTCGTGTAGCCAACACATCACCACCTCCGGGATACAGTCGCGAACTTGTTATCATCGGACAGGAAGTCTTTACATCCGTTGATCGAACAGTCACTTTTCTTGGAAAAACGCAGACAACTAGCTTACTTGAACGAACCCGAACTATCCCAGATGGGCCCTTCTTTGGCGGTGAATATACACCTCGGATTCTCGTGGAAGATGGACGAGTGCTAGCCACCGAATTTTTTAAGAAAAGCGATGAAAGCTCACATGGTCTACGGGAAGCTACAGCAGATGCTGATGTCAGAGAACTCATAGATATTTTCCGAATCACAACTGCGACTGCAGAGGTTGACGAAGTGAAAGAAAGACCCAAAAAGAAGAAGAAAGCTTCCAAGTAACATCAGGCTTCTCTTTTCTTGCTTGTTTTTTCCTAATTCATGAAGTTTTAAAGCGAGTATTGGAATTCTCCTTTTGTGCAGAAATATTAAAGGGTGCATTTGTTAGCACTCACCAACTAAATATCAACAGGAGAGAATTCCTATGAGTCCGGCTTGTCGTAGATGTGGAGCAACTCTGAAGAAGGGTGCTCAATTCTGTAGAATGTGTGGAACCCCAGTATCGCCATCTCAAGTTCAGGCAAGGCAAGTTACTCCTTCTGATCAAACTCGAAGGAAGTGTAGTAATTGTGGAAAAGATCTAAGGGGTTCTGAAAAATTCTGTACAGGCTGTGGATCAAGCCTAGAAGACATGGCTCCCAGCCCAGCAGAGGATATTGCTCCAGGAGTGTGTCCTAACTGTGGATACACCAACAATCCTACAGCTTCAAATTACTGTATTAATTGTGGACAAACACTTCCCGATGCTTCACCTGCGCGACCAACACCTATAGAAGAAATCCCTGAAGCAGATGGGCTCGTCGTGTGCTCCTCTTGTGGAATAGAAGCAAGACCTGGAACTAAGTTTTGTACCTACTGTGGTAGTACACTTACTGTCAGTAAAACTGTAACTGGTGAACTATCTGTTGTGCCAGAAGAATCTCAACCTGTCACGGCGAAACTTCCTGAAGCTGAAATTGTTGATCCAATTCCTGTTCCTTCAGATGTTTTGGCTAGCCTGATGGCTCGGGGTCGTCAACTGGTCTTGGAAGAAGAGTATGCGAAAAATGGGGCAGAGTCAGATAAACTTCTTGACGAGCTGAGCAAAGCTGCGGGGGATAGTGATTTTGCCTTGGAAGATCTCATCGACACTTACATCAATGAACGTGCTGAACTTGACCGTCTTGAATCGCTCCGTGAAAAAGGAGAAGTCAGTGAGCGAGTTTATGAACGGCTATTGAAGGAATATGAAGAAAAGCTCGAAAAAATGGATGACGAGATTCAGAAGGGAACTGGTCAGCTTCAAGGATTTCAAGCCCAAATCAGGCTTGACCACGCCGAAGTAAAAGAAGCACTAGAAACCATAAAGGCCCGAATGGCCATTGGTGATGACGTTGATGAGGGTGAGAAACAAAAGGCGAAACTCGCTGATAAGGTTGAACGGCTTAATTATGCTCTAATTGCCACTGAACATATCCTCAAAAAGGAGTCGACCATGCGGAACGGTCCCTTAACAAGGTTTGAAGTAAAAGAAACAACCGTAGCAGACTCGAAGGTTACTCCTGTTGAATCGGAATCTGAAGAAGAGGAAGACTCATCAGATGAGGAAACCGATACGCCTGAATCAACAATCGATTCGGGACAACCTGATGCCGAAGCTGGAAAAATCTGTACTCAGTGTGGTCGTGTTACTGCATCCGGAGCCCAATTCTGCATACATTGTGGAAGCCCACTTTAATTGGCAATTACCTCCTCATATTGTGATGCCTTGAGCATCGAGCTCTTCGAAAAAAACATCCGTCATTTTTGCACGATATTCAAATCCGCCTAAGCCTGAAGCCAACATGAGGGGGCGTATCTCGGTCAGTAATTCTTCACGACTTCGGAGCTGGACATCTGAAATTTCTTGAACATCTTTTGCACCTAGTTGTCCTCCAACCACCCGGGCGAGGAACACATAGGAAACCCAGGGAATAGGTGGGCGGTCTCTACAAGAGAGTAACACATGAGATTCTAGCACGAATCGTTCGATTTCTACCTCAAATCCGGTTTCTTCTCGCGCTTCCCGCTTTGCAGCGAGGATGAGGCTTTCTGATGTGTTAGCACCTCCTGAGGGTGCTCGAACAATACCAGATTGTGCATAAGCGTGTTTTTCAATCACTACGATTTTTCCTTGATGTCGAATGAAAATAGTGACATCGTGGTAGCGTCCACGCTTAGCAGAGTTTTCGACTAATACAAACTCTTCCGGGCGCATTTTTACTGCGAATTCCACACGTCGCGGAACACCATATTCTTGGTGTAACACAGTCAGTTCTCTGTGGAAATCCTCATGCGCCACTCTCAATAACCTCAAATGGCAAAAGAAGGCTCTCCCTAAAAGGCTGATGGAATGCCCACCTAATCAAAGGTATAGCTTCCTAGAAATAGTGGGGAAAGGACGGGCTCTGGCAACCCGTCCATTCGACCTACGCTATCGGTTTGGTCTATTCCCCGGAGGCTTGTTTGGGCTCTTCCTCTGGCTTCTTGGATCGCAGTTGAAGTTCTAAAATTCCATTGCGGAAGTGTGATGAAGAAAATTCGACAGGAGTTGGGAGTTCAAGTTCTCGGAAGAGGTTCCCCTGAACCCATAATTTCAGGTACTGTCCATCCACATGGACTTTGACATCATCGGAATGAGTGGCAGGAGTGTCAAAGATGGCTGTATAACCCTCATCGGTATCAATAATGTCAATTAGGTAGTCCCTCTCTTTGAGTTTAATTCCAGGCTGTGGACCTGGAAAAGGACGATCTGGTGATAACGGATCAGGAATGGGGGAGGGACGACGATCTTGGGGTGGTGGAATCATGAATGTAAAAGGTGACTCTTCAATCTGCTTCTCCAGTTCCTTTCGGGCTTCAGGAGGAAGGTTACTCCATTCTTGAGTTCGAACACGACCATCAGGACCAATAGTCGTAGTCCGACCATAAACTATGGGTCCAATGCGTGTAGTTCGGGTGCCATCATGTTCCTCATTGTGGAAGTGGGATATAGCATCAGGGTGTTTTCCGGTTTCTAGCATCCGGCGAAAGAGTTTGAAAATTTCATTAATGTCATCAGAGAAGTTCATTGTTGTTTTTGCCTCCTATTTACTCACATTATGTGACTAACTTTGTGTGTGTAATACTCCTTTTTAAATTTTTCCAAAAATACCATAACACTAATTATACTCAATATGTCACTAACATATAGTGAGTGAAAAAGACGAAAGGAAGTGCACCATCTTGTCACACGAAAACCAAATTGACGATAACATCCACCTTTTTTGGCTCCTAGGCAATCCCACCCGCTTTGAAATTCTCCGCCGGTTAGCCCGTGAACCCATGTTCTTAGGTCAGCTTAGTCGAGAACTATCAGCGCATCAACAGGCCCTCCTTCGACATCTCGATGAGCTTATCGAAAAAGGCTTTCTTGAAACCTATGAGGATGAAAGTATACGTGGACCCCCACGGAAATATTATCGACTGACCAAAACCGTCCGTTTATCAGTACATATCGCTCCCACCGGAGTGCGAGTGGTTCGAATTGTACCAGGGACTCGACGACCTCGAACAATTCAAGAAGTGATTAAACGGAATTATCCCGAACTTGCCCTAATCATTACAAGAGCTCAACGACTCCGGTCAATCCCTGATCCGTTGAATCGCAAACGCGCAGCCATTGATATTATCCAACAACTGGAAACAAAATCGAAAGAAATCCAAGATGTGAATAAGTTTTTAGATACTGTGATTTCCGCACTCCAAGAGGACTATCTCTAAACCCTTAACAAACACTTTTTAGGTCGGCTACGAAGGGGAGCATCACACAGGGAAATCGAGGAACTGATGTAATTGCATTCAGAGCAAATTAGATTGAAATCTAATCTATCTGGAGGGGGTTGACCCCCTCACAAAAGGTCATACTCAAACTCGATTTTCTTCACCTATACACTGGTTAAGTAACTTCAACAAAAGTATGGATGTGTGTGATGTTGGGACTCTTTGACCGAATAAAGTGTTGGTTTACACGCAAGGCTATCTCCTCCTCTCCCTCTCCAACGATCTCACCCTCTCCTCCTGTGTCTGGTGGGGCAGTTTTGGTGTCTCCGGTGGGTTCGGTGGTTGAACCAGGGGTGGTGCCGGTGATGGAGGTGGATGTGTTGATGCAGGAACATGTTCAGTTGGAAGGTGAGCGGACCCGTTTGCGTCAAGAGATTGTAGTGGTGGATTCTAAGTATGCTGCGGGGGAGATTGGTGCGGCGGATCGGGATCGGGCTTATCGAATGCGGTTAGCGCGTGCTGGTAGGATTCGTGTACGGCAGATGGAGATTCGGAGTCGGTTGACTGAGATGGGTCATGAGGTGCCTCAGGATTGGGGTACGGTACGAATAGTGCGTTAGGGCGTTCAAGTGTTATTGTATCAAATGCGGAAGATTACCGAAACGCTTTTTTTCCGAAGCTCGAAGGTCTAGAACGCTTCCGTAAGGGCAGACAGGGGGTATGCAACCGGCGTAACTTGGTAGAGGTTGGGGCTTGGGAAGGAGAACTTAACTATGAGTTTTTTTGAGAAAATTAGAGACTGGTTTCGGAAGCTGATACGTAGGGAGCCTCAGGTATCGGAAGGCAAAGGAAATCAGTTAATCCAGACTGAAGTTGATCACCTCTTGAATGAATATACTTCTCTTAGTAGTGAATATGAACAAATCCGAAAAGAACTCGCTGAAATTGATGATAAATTCAGTATGGGCAAGGTTCAAGCAACTGAGCACGACCGTGAATACCGTGCTAAGCTGATTCGGACTAGCCAAATTCGATTACGTCAAATGGAGATTCGTGAACGATTAGCTGATCTTGGTAGTCCATTACCTGAAGAATCCATATAATGATAATTACTTGTCAATTGAGAGAAGTGGAAATATCGTCTTTTTGACTCGATTTACGCTCTCGGTGACTAATCGTCCTACTTGATCGTGATCCACTTGCGACAGGCTAGGTGTTTCCGTGTCGTGAAGGTGAGTGGGTGCTTTCAGACCTGTTACTTCTGTAAAGAATTTCTGCCAGTCTTCCGGGATTTCGTCATCGACTTCATATCCAGCAATTTTAGCAAGAAAGATGGTCCAGCAACGGGGAACAGAAAGAAAGGAATATCCCCCACCGCCTATTGCGACCAGCCTACCATTCACATGTGAGTGAGCAAGTTGATGGATGCGTTCACCAAGAGCACTAAAACTTCGGGTGGTCAGAATCAAATGACCAAGTTGATCTTGAAAATGAGTATCAACACCGGTCTGCATGACAATAACTTCAGGGTTGTAAGCTTCAACGATGGGGGGTACAATTGCCTCAAAGGCCTCTAAATATTGGTGATCTTGTGTATATGGAGGTAAAGGCAGATTGACGGAGTATCCCAATCCTTCTCCAACACCCGTTTCTTGAGTAAAACCTGAACCGGGAAACAGAATTCGTCCCGTTTCATGAATGGAAAGCGTGAGCACCCCGGGGTCATCATAGAATATCTCTTGAACCCCATCACCGTGATGCACATCAATATCCAAGTACAAAATTCGCTTCAGTTTGTACTGATGTTGTAAGTACCGACACGCTATTGCCATGTCATTGAAAATGCAGAATCCTGATGCGCGATCGGGATGGGCGTGGTGAAGCCCACCGCCAGGATTCCACGAATGGTCTGCTTCTCTCTTCATTACCGCATCTGTTGCTGATAGTGTGGCCCCTACTTTGACACGGGTAATATCGTATGCATTTGGAAACGCGACGGTGTCTCCTCCGTCCAATGCAGAATAATCGTCCCGGGCACTCAGCATTCGGACTCGTTCAATATACTCGGAAGTATGGACCAACTTCAATTGCTCCTCTGTGGCAAGTTTTACCCGCGGTTCACTCATCCCGGGTTTTGCTAGAAGACCTAATTGTTTACTCAACTCATAATGCAACAG
>JBHLNC010000111.1:0-6648 GCA_048937435.1 Promethearchaeota archaeon
ATACAGAAAGCTGAAGTCTGCTTCTGTCTTGTCGATTCCATTTTGAAGTATTCAGTGGAGATGCTTGATTTAATTAAATAAGGGGGACTACAGCTGGAGCATATTGTTTCAAATCATCTAAGGTTTCTATCATTGGGGCTAGGAGACCAAGTTTGCCGGCTGTGGAGCTGATATCTGTCTTTACTCTGCTGAATTTGATGGCTGTGATGGCATCGCCTCCACATTCATAGATCCTCAGGCTACCATTTTGTTTTCGTACTCTGGTCATAAAATCTTTGAAGTAGCCTCCAAAGGTTTCAAAGCGTCGAATGTTGAACGGGCAGCCATTAACTATGAGTAGCTGAGCCCCCTTCACCACCTCAGAATAGTAATCAACGGTTTTTGGCCCAATTCCTTGGACCTCATATCGAAGTTTCATTTTTGGGCCCAATGTCTTAGTGAGTACTTCATCGGGGGTGGTAATGATGATATCTTTCGCAAGATGCACTCGGCCGGGATCATAGAATTTATTGAACTGGGCTAATTCCTGTTTTCCAACATCTTGGAAGAATCGTTCATCATTAACGCCAAAGGTTAGAGATGGATGTTGGGTTTTAAGGTAGACAAGGCTTAGTAAAGATCCAGCCAGAAATTCAATATTATCATGACGTTGATAAAGGGCTAAGATTTCCAAGTAATCGGTTACTTTTCCACCAAAAAGGGCGACAACGACTTTTTTACTGTGATTGATGAGTTCATTTATCTTCGCAAATTTTTCCATTTCTTCAGCAAATACACGAGAAGGGAATACTGGAATCCCTCGTTGTTTGAGAAAAGCAGGAAGCTCATACATTGATGTATCTTTTCTATCTCCACCACGATGGGCTGATGGGAAAGCATCTTGAACGTAGCAAACTCTGTGTCCAGCATCCCGGAGTTTTTCAATGAGCCGAACTGGGGGTATATCATACAGGTGGTCTGGAACTTTGAGTTCCCAAGGTGCAAAGCGGATATTATTGCTCAAGACATTTCGTCCGCTGGTTAAGTAATTAAACTGGGTTAGTCCCCAAGAGGTTTCGTCGAAGACATATTCCCATTCATCATAGTAATCGGGGTATTCAACTTCTAGAATTCGGTTTATAGTATGGGCATGTTCAAGAGTGGGATAAAAGTCTGCTTTTCCTTTCCGTGACTGGTGGGATGCATCTGATATCGCAGCAGCTCCGGTTTCTCGGAGCTCAATGGTTGTTTCGAGTGCTTCACGAATTCGTCTTTCATTCATGATTTTTCCAGAATGTGACATTACGGAGTTGATGTCTGTGCGTTTTAGGATGACTGGACTTCCTTTGACTAATTCGTATCCAGTTTTCCATGCTTCATTTAATTGGGTTAAGAATTGATGCATATCCTTCACCTTGTATATCTTGATGAATGTGCATGGCGGTATCTCGCTACCGGTTAAATTCCTTTTATTTCTTACTGCCTAATAGCAGTCGTTGTGGTTTCGTCGTCAAGGAGTGAATCATAGGCTTTCCCTTGGAATCGACGGAGTAGAAGGACTCCGATAATGATGGTTGCAATTCCGATGATGCGAATGTAAGAAAATGGGAAAAGAAGCAGTTCCCCAACTGGAATGAGAATCAAGTCGCCAAAGACTACCACAGAGATTAAGATAGGAACCACAGTTGATAGGGAGTTGTTCACTGGAAAAGCGACTGAGACTCGACGATGAGAGTAAGCACATTGAAGGAGGAAATAGGCGACAACTGAACTTGAAAGATAAAACCAGAATGACCCTCGAGTGACAAGTACAAAGAGTGATATTGGATCTAAGATGTAAAAATACCCCAAAACTTGGATGACTTCGATGGTCATAGCTTTAAGAAAAATCGTAGCAATCCCATAGAGGGTGCCGGCGCTCATAGCAAAGAACAGTTCTTTTTCACCTGAAGTTCGACCAAGTTGTGAGCCTATGAATCCAAAGATTGCAACCAGGATTAGACACACAATGGTTGAAGCAAGGTACCAAGGAAGGTTATACACGTCGATAATCCGTTCTTCTGCCGAAATACTGAGGATGAAGACACCTGCGAGTAATCCCGAGATTCCGATCCATTCATAGCGTCCAATACGTTCATGCAGGAAGAATAGACCAACTATTACGACGACGAGGATATTGATGTTAGTTAGGGGCTTGAGTTGACTGACATCCCCCATTGAGAAGGCTTGCCATCTGAATACTGCTCCGGATACGGCAAGGATACCCCCGAGCAACCAGATAGGTGTAGTAAATATGGTAAAGAGAAGATAGATATGCCGTCGATAGAATGTCTGAGGTGATAGTTCTGGTAAGGCGTCTAACCCATATCGTTGAATAGAGTGTCCGATACCCGATAGGATGCCACTGATCAATGTTAGTAAGGCGGGGATGACAAGCACTCAGAGTTCACCTAAGTTTGGAGTGAAGTCACTTTTGAGGGAGGTTACAAAAGCCTTCCTAATGAAATCTGTTCTGGATGGATTTTTTGTTGAAGCAAAAAGAATAACCCATGACGAAAGTCTTAAAGGAACCATGTCGTGAGAATCCCCTGAACCGATAATTGGTGGAGTACTCGATGTTTAGTCGTCGGCAACGTGGATGGATGATTGGGCTTGTCTTTTTGGCACTGATTATTGTAATTCTTGTCTTTCCCTACCTTTTGATTGGCACACCAGTAGCTGTTTTGTTTTTAGATATTGAACTCACGGTGCTTGTCGTCATGTTTGTCGGTGTGTTCTTTCTTTTGGGTTTGATTCTCTATCTTGGGAATTAGCTGAATTGTCTCTAATTTGACATAAAGGCTAATAAGGCGATGAAGCTTAGGGAGATAGCACTAGCCAAGTTATGATTAAGACTTCGTGGATGCGACGCCCATGACGCAGAAACCAGAAAAAGGCGAATTTGGTGATTTGGTTGTCGTTGCGACGCTCGAGGATATCAAAGAGGGGGCGCGACGTATTATTGGTTCTCGAATGAAAGTAATAGATGGACGAGACGGAGTACGGATTTTCTCAGACGACATTACGACCTGCCCGCTCCAAGTGACAGCGACGCCTTTACAGAAGGGTGTTTATCGGTTAGATGTTGGAAGCAAGTGCACGATTAAAAATTGTGACTATTTCGCAGAATGTGCTCGCCTGGATGCCCGGGCCGCGAAATCCTTGGGGTCTGCCATGGCGGAGATTCTAGGTGAAGAAGAACGCATCTATGAAGGACGAAGATGGCGACCAGAACGAATTCGGGAAAATGAGAAGCTTCAACGGATTATTAATCGCATCATCGGTGAGGGAATTTAGCAGAATCTTTTCCGAGTATAATGGGAGAAAGAATGGGATGGGGAAACAAAGTAGGGATGATGAGATTCCCCTCGGGAAGCAAAAGGAAAAACCTTGGGGATACGAACGTCCTCTAGCAGAATTTAGGGGAATATTTTTGAAGGAACTTTTTCTTCGCAAAGGTAAACCAAGTTCCCTACATTACCATGAAGAAAAGGACGAATTCTTTTATATTGCTAAAGGTCAGGTTCGGGTTCTCTTAGCTGATAGGGAACTGGTTCTTGCAGCTGGAGATACATTACATATTCCTCCGGGTCAAGAGCATCGTATTGATCCCATACAAGACACGCTCATTCTCGAACTAGGAACACGAATGTTTGGCGATGTAATTAGAGTCGCTGACGACTACGATCGAGCAAAAAGAGAGTAGCAGGATTTAGGTGGATTCAAGTAAGCCAAAAAGGGTTTCTCGTCGTTCGGTTGGCTTGTAAAATTCAAAGATCCCATTTTCCCAAGTTGACCCTTTACCTAGTGATGATACGAGCAGTCCATTATTCAAGGCGACATAGCGAACGGGAAAACGTTGGCTAATGTCACTGAAGAATGGATTGTGAATTATGGACGTGTAGGTTCCGAGATTAGAAAAGACTCGTCGAATAGTTTGTCGAGACAAACGGTTTAATGCAGATTCGTATTTTTGATAATTCTCAACCACGGGACCTTCTCTTGAGTCAAAGCGATAAGAGAGCCGAAACACATGTTCGTATTCGACCCCTAGATTCAATTTGATTTTTGTCTCAGCATCAGGAACCACAATCCATCCATTCTGTAAATTGAGAAAGGAGACTGGATTGTTCAGGTAGCGATATTTGGAAGGATCAGGGTTTCCAAAGAGTGTTTCCCGAGTAATGTCAATGACTTCTTGGGAAAAATTAAGGAGGGTCATAACTTCATCGAGGGTGCGGATTTGAGGGCCTTGCTGCTCCAGCGGCAGCTGTTGAATCAGGTCTTGAGCCAGACGGTCAAATTCTTTTGCCCGATTAGTGAAATGGCGTTTCTTCAAAACTCCATATTCTGGTTTGAAAGGGACTATTTCAATTCGGGCTTCCAAGTCGGGCAGGTCGATTGAATAGCTGAATTCTTCCGGGTCATAGGCATGTTCAAACCGGAGGAGTAACTGATGATTCCTACTGAAAATTGTGGCATCCAAATCAGTGCTCCGATTGATGAAGTCGTAAAGGCCAACAAACACTGAATTTTCAGGAAAAATGATGTGGGTTTCCCATTTAGGCTGCCAATGCTTCGCCCAGGCAAGGACGTCCTGTGGTTCCGAAGGAGGCTGCTCATCCCTCATCAGTTGAAACCTTCCAGTTTCTCATAATGACCAGTTATTTCTTCTATGTTCCTTTGGTGTGAACCGAAAAAAAGCTTTGGGGAAGAATTGCGCCACCAAAAGTCTTTTGGGGTTCTTTCAGTAGTCAAGCGAGGGACTGAATGTGCTATGACGGTAGTTGAATCCATCAGACGAACTCTCGCCCTTACTCGGAAAGAAATTCAGACCATCATCAAAGATCGCACCGCTATGCTTCTTGTTTTTCTTCTTCCTCTGATTACTATTGGAACCTTGGCGTTAGCGATTCAGCAGAATGATGTTCAGGCAGAAATGGTCCCGTTGTTTTTGGGATTGGTAGATTTGGATACGACAGATACCTACCCCGGGTTGGATCTTTCGGAGAATTTCACTGCAACATTGGAGAGTTTGGACGGGGTTACGGTTACGCTGTACAGGAACGTATCGGAGGCATATGAGGCGTTATTTTATACTGAGATTGACGCCTACGTGGTGATTCCCGATGGGTTTGAACATGCTTTGTCTTTGAATTTACCCACGACGGTGAATATATCGACGAGTAGCACACAACTTTCTGGTCAAAGTGAGGCAATACTTGCAGTAACCGAGGCATCATTAGTTTTCCGTGCCAATTTGGGGTGGATCCGTAGTGAAATTTTGATTCTTCCATCTGTTGAATTTGTACCCGAGGGTGATACTTGGGCTTTACAGGTGGGAGCATTCTTGGTGGTGTTTTGTATTTTCATGGCAATTGCGTTAATTTCGTGTCAGTCAATTGTTGGGGATATTCCGCTTCGACGGATGTTATTAACGCCCACAACTAAAGTCGAAGTGGTTATTGGAAAAATTGCTGCCTATACAATTATTGGTATGATTCAGGGTCTGCTCCTTCTTGTTTTATGGATTATTGGATTTCAATTGGAATTGAGAACAGACTTGCTTACGCTCCTAGTGGTTAATTCATTGATGGCGTTGGCAGGAGCTGTGTCAGGTGTGGTGATTTCGTCATTGTCCACTTCCCGGTTGCAGGCCAATCAAGGATTTTTATTCCTTCTGCTGGGGATGATGGTTTTGAGTGGGATGTTTCTTGATGTGGGTATTATCTCTGATTTTCTTCCCATGAACTTGGGGATGGCAATCATTCGGGAAACGGCATTTAAGGGGCTCCATCTAATTACGAAAGGTCAGGAGATACTTCGGATTC
Source organism: Promethearchaeota archaeon (assembly GCA_048937435.1). Taxonomy (GTDB): domain Archaea; phylum Asgardarchaeota; class Hermodarchaeia; order Hermodarchaeales; family Hermodarchaeaceae; genus Hermodarchaeum. The sequence goes on from JBHLNC010000111.1 coordinate 5,850, forward strand.
TAATGTACATCGGGGTCGGAACTTTCATTTCTATGATAGTGATGTGGAGGAAACGGACACTTGCATAATTGTGGAGGGTGACAGATATTGGAGCAATTATCAGATATTCCGGTATTTGTTGAGAAGAACTACTTTGCAGGGTCACGTTTCGATGATGCTTTAGATTGGATAGAACAAAGGAGTGATAGGGAAATCCATGCACAGATTGCTGGTGTTCATCGTGCTACTCAACAGGATATTTCGGTTGAAGGTCGGATTCTAGATATTCGTCGAAAAGGTCGTAGACGTATCGCTTTACTCGTAAATACGGTGTTAAAAGGACCTGAAAGGTTAGCAGATAGGGTTCTGACCATTGGCTCTGATAGAACTGAACGCGAAGAAGTATCTGCACGGCAATTGATGTTGATGAACTGGTTACGTCGCAACCTTCATGATGATTTCTATTATGATGGGGAGCATATTGACCATGCAGTGAAACGTGTCGAAGAATTGCTCCTTTACACTGAGGTGGATGCACGAATTTGGGGAGTTGACAAAGAGGGGCAACCCGTTGATATTCAAGGGACTATTACGAACGCTAGGATGGAACGCTTACGAGTGGGACTTCTTGAAATACGGCTGAGGCAATCTTCAGCGGCGATTAGAGCTGCTCCAGAGGTCTTCACAGTTGGCGGAAGAGAAACGGCTCCGGAAATCATGCGAGAACTAATGAGCATTGTTCCTGACGTTCTAGCCTTGAAGATGCTGTTTACACCCGCCTATGCCCGAACACGAGACCGAGTTGAAAACGTCATCGTGG
>JBHLNC010000112.1:0-6632 GCA_048937435.1 Promethearchaeota archaeon
GTGGCACTTGGAAGGCACATTACAAAATTACTCCCTACCTCTGGAACAAGTCTGGCAAACCCTGGCGTTCTTACTAATGAATCGATGTTGTTAGCCAATTGTTTTTTGAGTCCTTCTGTAGTCATTGACATGACAGTCCCTCAGTAGCTTGAACCTTTTTGGTTCTTGATTAATCCTCCCTTTTGAATTTACACATTTTACACAAGGCTTATATACATCACGTATAGCAAACGCAATCAATCCATATGAGGGAACCACAATGGCTGAAATACCATCGCCACGATCAATGTATGTCGCCACAATCGGAATCCTCAGCGCCCTTATGGCTGTATTATCCTATGCGAGTATTGTTATTCCCACACCATTGGGAAGCATCGATTCCTCTTCTGTTCTCATTTTTACAACAGCGATTTTGTATGGCCCTGAAATTGGTCTAATTGTCACGGTTATCGGTCAGCTTGTTGGAAAAGGCCTTCTAATCACATACGCGGGTTTACCTGCAGTGTACATTCCTGGCGTAGTTGCGGTTCGTGGCGTCGAAGCTTATGTTGTTGGTTATCTAGGTCGACGATTTGCCTCAAGTCGATATGGGGAAATAGGCGCCATGGTAACTGGTGCTTTATGGGAAACTGCAGGTTTCGTCATTGCAGACTTTTATCTCTGGGGTATGATTGGTGGGTTTTTTGCAGGATTAACCGCAATTCTAACAGGTACTATTTGGACCATTGTTGATTTGGTTTGGGTCCCCCTCGGTGTAGCTGCAATTTACTATGTGCGTACTGCCTTCAAAGCCAAATATCTGGATGAGCACTTGAACCTAGTCAAGGTTCCTGGTCGTTTGAGCTTATTGCTATTCAGTCTCTGTCTCATTATCCTTTCCTGGATTCTAATCATGTACGCAGGCCTGACCGGATGGCTCATGGGCCCAGTCTTCTCTCTCCCGTAACTCTACAAGATCTCTACTATCAAAGATAGGAAAAATCCACAAGGTCTTCAAGAAGAATTCAGTATTTTCGTAATGAAGGTTTTTGAAGGGGAAACCTTTAAGCTTGAAAACGAAGCTTTGTGCGAATAGTGGTTGATCGAATGGGTGCAGGCGCATGCGGCGAGTTATCAATAAAGTCATCGTTGAACTCGTCCAAGGTGATATCACCGATTTAGCAACTGACGCCATCGTGAATGCTGCAAACGAATCGCTTCAACTTGGCGGGGGTGTGGCTGGAGCAATTCGCCGCCGTGGTGGTCCAACAATCCAACGGGAATGTGATGATATAGGTGGAACTCCGGTCGGCACTGCAGTGAGGACAAGTGGGGGCAACTTGAAGGCGAGGTATGTAATTCATGCAGTGGGTCCTCGTTGGGGCGAAGGCGATGAAGATCAGAAGCTTGCCAACGCGGTACGTAACGCTCTGACTTTAGCTGACGGTAAACAACTGCGAAGCATTGCATTTCCAGCTATCAGTACCGGTATCTTTGGATTTCCCAAGGAACGGGCTGCAAATATAATTCTCTTCACGACGATTACCTATCTAAAAGAGAACAGTACTTCGCTTCGTCGAGTAATCTTCTGTCTTTATGATCCTACAACACTCGCCATTTTTAAAGATGCATTTACGGAGCTTACAAAAACAACATAATACTCCAAGGCTACATTTCGTTTGAGTTGCACTGTCGTTTTGTTCCTATTGTTCCGTCCTGAAAATCAAATGCATCAGTGTATTCATCATACAACTCCATGAATCTTCGACTACATCGTTGGGTAAATTTGACCCTCCAACTGCATACCGTGTGTAAATGATTTCAGCACTATGATAGAGAGTATGAAGAGTAATTCGGGACACAATCCACCCAAGGCTTGGCTTAGAGTCTTCTGTTGGCGGGTGAAAAATAAGCTCCTCATCTGAACAATCTTTGAGTTCGCGCAGTACACGATCTTGGACTTCGTCAAGAAGGTCGATAGCAATTTCGAGTGGAACCTCTTTAGCGTAGAAAACAACTTTTCGTCCTGATGTCGCGAGCCAATAGAGTTCAGAGTTCGCAATATGAGCTAAATAATATAGAATGGTCCTGGATTCAGGGGCAGGTTCGGTTGCTGCCTGCTCGGGTGTTAAGTCCGTTAAGAGATATCGTAGATGACTTCGAGCAGCTTGATATGCGGTAGCTAGACCCTCGCGGAAATCATTGGTTGTTTGTGTCGTCATGAAACGCACTCTTTTCTCTACACGCTTTAATTTTTTACTTGTATAAATTATCCACAATTGGTAAGAAAAACTCCTTTGAGTGGTGCTTGTTCCCAAAATTCTTTAAACTGGAGAAGAACAGGGGTGGTAGAGGTTCACAGCTTGGAACCAGAAGAGATGGATGCCACCCGTATTGTCCTTCCATTTTCAGCAATAGTCAACCATGATGAGTTGAAACTTGCTCTGCTACTAAATGCCATTAATCCTCACATCGGTGGGCTTCTCATCACTGGTCCCAAGGGAACTGGAAAAACCACCATCGTACGCTCGTTGGCCGCATTACTCCCTGACATTCCCGTTGTGAAAGGGTGCAAGTTTCGCTGTACCCCTGATGATCCAAGTGGGGTCTGTGAGGCTTGCACAGCCAAACTTCAGAAGAAACGAAAACTCTCATCGGTAAAGCAGAAAATGCGAGTAGTAAATCTCCCATTGAGCGCCACTGAGGATCGTGTGGTTGGTAGTTTGGATGTTGAACGGGCCATCCGTGAAGGGGTTGCAGCCCTCAAACCAGGAATCTTAGCAGATGCTAATCAAAATCTTCTCTATGTTGATGAAGTCAATTTACTTCCAGATCATATTGTTGATTCGCTTTTAGATGCAGCAGCTACGGGTGTCAATGTTGTTGAACGAGAAGGAATTTCGATTAGCCATCCGGCTCGGTTCATCTTTGTTGGTTCTATGAACCCCGAAGAAGGAGAATTACGTCCACAATTGTTGGATCGTTTTCCTCTGCACGTGGCAATACAACGCCCTTTCACAATTGACGAAAGAGTCGAAATTATTCGATTAAATATCGCGTTCGAACGCAATCCCAAAGCGATGAGTGCAAAATGGATTGAAGAGGAGAACAAACTACGTGATGAGATTGTCGCTGCTCGAGAACGTATGAGTGTTGTTCAAATTCCGGCTGAGGTCTTGGAAGTTATCGCTCACCTAACCTCGAGCCTTCAAGTGGATGGAGCCCGTCCAGATATTGTAATCGCCAAGACTTCTATGGCGTTCGCCGCTTTTGATGGGAGGACAGAGGTCACTCCAGAGGACGTTGAAATTGTAGCGGCACTCGCTCTAAGTCACCGGACTCGGCAACGAGGAATCTTAGAACCCCCAACTCGTGAAGAAATTAGTGCAACCATTCAAGATTCAAAAAAGAAAGTAAAAACAACCGATCCCCAATCCAAAGACAAAGATCCAGTTACAAAGGATGTACACAAGAAACTTACAAGCAAATTCAAACAACATCACGCACTAGATAGTAGTCAGGATGGCCAGCGTTTTTTTGGAAGCCCGCCTAGCCGAGGGCCACCTGGACGCTGCGCATACACGTCGCTCATTTGCTCATTTATAGTGATGACAGCAGCGTTTGGCTACATCTTAGGCACCCTAATTTTTCCTATCAATTTCATCATTGGTGGTATTCTGGCATTTAGCCTCTTGCTTCTAATTGAACGTGTAATGCGCTATCGACGAAAAGCTGGTCTAGTCATGCCGTCACTAGCCCAAGCTGATCGATCTCCTGATCCAAGTACAAAAATCCGTCCTACAAAACATAAGGGCGATTCTACCGCTCCCGCAACTATGAGTTCAAAACCCTCATCTTCTAGCAAAACGACTCCATCACCGCAATCCCCTCCGTCGAGTCCCATGGATTCAGCTAAGCTCATCCGATTAGATGAAGGCACACCCCTGTTTCATCTAGAGGAATTACTCGAGCCACGTTATTTCGGACGACAACGCGCACCTAAATGGTCTATCCGACAAGTGGGTCGAAGAGCTGGAACCGGAACAACACGACTTGCGGAGAGTGGTATCATAAAGGGTTCAAGCCTTCCTCAAGGGCCTCCACGTAACATCCATCTCCCTGCCACAATATCTGCAGCCGCAATCCATACTGACCTTACCACGAAACAAACACCCAGGGTGAGAATTCAACCAGAAGATGTCCGCGAAAAACGGTTCCTTAGCAGAACTCCACTCACCATTATCTTCGTCGTTGATCTTAGCGTGTCTATGCTCAAAAACTTCGACAAACTCCAGCTTTCTCTCATTGCCTTCAAAAACTGTCTTGAAGGCACTCGAGATCGTGTCGGGCTTATTGCCTTAAAAGATTGGGGCGCAGCAGAAGTCCAGGCTCCCACCACTAACTGGACGCGTTTAGTCGCAAAACTCATGACCCTCCGCCTATCTGGTTACACTCCTCTAGCTGCAGGACTCAAACGGGCACATGAGACCATAAAGCGCGAACGTCGCCGAAACTCAGGCACCCTCCCCCTCATTGTAGTCTTTAGTGACTACCTCCCGAATATTCAGCTAAGCAAATCGGATACCCCTGACCTTGGACTCCCCGAAGCAGTGGCTGATGTCCTCCATCAATGCTATCTCCTTGCAAAAGACCGTATACCACTGGTAACTATTAATTTGCATCACGAATTCTTCCCCATTCGACAAAAACGCCACCACAAAGTCATTGCTGATTGGCTTCAACAACGTGCTAAAGAACTTGATACATCTAGCGTTATCGAAGTTGGGCTTAAAGAAGACAAGTTGATTCCCTTCTTAGGTTACTATATGGCTTTCATCACGTCCGGACGGACATATCTTGGCGATGAACTGACGACACCCACTGAAATCATCAGTGAAATACGCGCGATAGCCCGGCGAGGTGCCTGGTAATTTTCATCGTGGGACACGAGTTTGAACATAGCTCAGTACCTATTTAAGATACTATTAAACATGTTAAACAATCACAAAATAGATCTTTCATGTGAAGTTGAATGGCACAATTGTATAGTCTATATGTTGTTTACAGAGATGGACGTACTCTGCTGCAAAAGGATTTTAAAATTGAAAACATGGAGCCAGACCTTGTCACCGGATTCCTCTCAGCGGTGAGTATGTTTCTATCAGATCTTGTGGGACGAATATGTGATGATGGGCAAAAGTTGAAATCACTCGAACGAGAAGATGGTCGTTTACGAATTATCGATCGAGAGGATGTCAAGATTCTCTTAGAATATGGGAAAAATATCTATGTAGCTGCATTTTCTACTCATGATTTAGCCGTAATCCGGCAACGAATGCGTGCTTTAATAACCATGATTGAAATGAGTCATGAAAAGTTGTTAGAAAATTGGCTTGGGGATCTCAGTCATTTCCGAGATTTTGTACCGCTAATTGATTCACTATTTCGGCCATTAGCGGTCTCAGAGCGCTATGTTCCCGTTCGTGTTCACACTTTTCCCCCAAGTTCGCTTCCACAATCACTCCAACCTCTTCTGGACGCCATTGATGATAATCGATCACTCGAAGAACTTTCGCTTGTCCTCCAAAAGCCACTGTTTCAAATCATCGTTGACTTTCAAGCATTACAGGACCATCATGCCATAATGTTAGAACGACGAATAACCGTTGAACAACTCGTTTCTTCAACACCCAAAGCCCGAGGGTAACTCTCTTAGGATACGTTCTTTTCGTCTTGAAATTGACGAACAATCTTCTCAATTTCTTTCAAACTCGTATTGATGAGCTTCTTTAGACCCGCTAGTTCTTGTTCAATCTGATTTAGTTGTAGTCGCAGGTCAGCAATTGCTTCATTCGCAGTAACAACTTCACTCGTTTCTGAATCGGGAATCAAAGAAATTACAGGGTCATATACTGGAAGCCCCGCCAACCAGCGAAAAGCTTGAATAATGAAAACTTCATGGTCATTGATTCCCACATAGTCGTTAAAGAAGGGGGTGGCTCCACCCATCGCGAGGATCCGTCCTTCGTCCAGCTCAGTAGCAATAATATTTGTTGGGTTTCCTGAACTATTTGCCGCTCGAAAAAGATGGGTTTTGGTGTCCTCTGCTTTGATGCTTGTGCTTGTTGTGAATAAAAGGTGGCTAATTCCTTTTGCAAGGGGATGTTGTGCTGCAGGAACAGTCATTATCATTTCATCTTGAGCTGCAGCATCGGACAAATCACCTTCGAATTGACGACTAATAGCTTTCTCTGAAAATTCAAAGTGGAATTTCCTCGCAAGGGTATTTAGGTTTGTGAGACGAGCTGCATCTCCCCCCTTCCCGAAGATTGTTGCTCCACTGATTAACAGCAAACCTCCTCCTGATTCAGTAAAAGATTGCAAAGCTTTGATTTCTTTCGATGTTAATTTGGATTCCCGAGGATTACCCAGGACTACGACTTGAAAATTAGTGAGTTCTTCAAGTGTGATTGGTGTCTCAAGCGAGGCTGTCTTCATTCCATTCTTTTCTAAAAGAAGACACAAACTGGAAAGTTCAGGCTCCTGAAGAACTACCTCCTCATTATGTGCGGCATTAAAAAGTATTGAAATTGGCTTTGAGGTGGTCATAGACTCTCGACTCTATATCTCCTATCAGGGGCTGGAGTTAAATA
>JBHLNC010000113.1:0-6613 GCA_048937435.1 Promethearchaeota archaeon
CTGGAGTGTTTCACAAAGTGCTGTAACTAGCTCTGGTTGTGTTTGGGGGAAAATCAAGAGTGTCAATTCTAAGTTTGCACGGTTTTCGTTGAGTTGAGGAAATTTCTCAATAGCATAATTGCACAGTTCAGCCACCATGAAGAAGTCCTTGTGCACCATCCCATCTTCAAAGGGAAAATGCCAGGCACTTCTTCCTGGATCAAGGTTGTGAAAAACCGGGTTACCACTACTGCGCGTTGTACTTTTGAGTGCTGCAGGCATGACTAAGGGTGTAGGATGTTGTGGTGGACCACATTTAAGATAGCCACTGCCCAGGTCAATGATTACATTTAGTGGTGGTTTATTCACAAGAAAGTCTAGGAATATTATTTGAAAATAGTTTCTATCACCTTGAGCCTGGCTCGTGAGTTTTTCGGGAATATGGACTTCTCACTTTGTTTCCACAGCAGTAGTAGTATTCGTTTATTTCTGCTTTGTCACTGGTTCTACGAGGTGAACGGCACATTGCCAAGCGAATGAAAGGGCATCTTCTAGACCATAAACGTTTATTGGTAAATGTGGGAGTTTTCGTTGAATCTCTAATTCTAACCGCTCTCGGAGCCCGAGGACCATTGAACCTCCGCCTATGAGCACGATATCGTTAGAGAGTTCTCGCCTAATTGTGATATCGACTTGTTCAATCGATTCAACAACCGCATCAACAATCCCGGTATCACTTATGCCGATTAAGGATGGATCGAAAAGAACTTCGGGTGCTCTCCAAGTGACAGTTCCCAAAGGAACATTAACATTCTTTCGTCGATAGTTCCATTCTCTGGGTGTGGTCTTATCACGAGGATCATGCTGAATCTGACAGAAATTACGTTTAATATATTCAACCGCTTTGACATCTGTGGCAAGTTTAGCATAATCGGAATACCGAGTTGATTCTTTCGCCATTTCCTCTAGAAGTCGTCGTAGCGCAGCTGAAACATACAGTCCTCCGACAGCTGTATCGACGATATGTTCACGAAGTAAAAATCCTTGATAGATGGGAGTTACTAGTGTAACTGAATGTCCAATATCAACGACCAGTCCTGTGTGCTTTTTCAGGAAGAGAAGCGCAAGCAGTTGCTGATAGGCGGCAAGTAATTTTCGGCATCCTAGCAACGCACGAAGGTCATCACACACTTGGTAGACATGGTTAGGATCGACTGGAGAAAAGACGAGAAGCTGTACTTCAGTGGCAACTCGTTGATGGCCTCCAAGACCTAATCGGTCGAAGACACCGAGAATTAACGGTTTTAAAACATCAGCATCCGGAAGATTCCCATTTTCAAGGGGAAAGAACTTCCCTGCACGTGTAGGATCCAACATAGTAAGGTATTGATCACCCACCCTATCATCTGTGGCTGTCAGATATGCAGGCATGATTCGAGGTTTAGATTGGTCGGGGTAACCGTATTTGAGAAATCCAGTGCCTAAGTCGATGATCAATTGATTTTGCATGTTGTTTCCTCGATATCTCGAAGTCAGGGAAATTAGGGTTGTGTAAGTAGTCTGGAGTAGGGTAATGAGGGTTCAATGAAGTTAAATGTAACTTTAGGCTGTTCAACTCGCAGAATTTGTGTCAACCGACTCATCCCAGGAATCTCTGTGGCGATCTGGGGAAGAGCAACCAGTTTCACTTTGAGTTGACTTGCTTGTGTTGCCAGTTTATGAGTAATATGACCAGTAAGATATGTATCATACCCATGCTCCCATGCTAGATGTAGCCACTCAGAATTTATCCCTTGACCAGATACAACTACAAGCTGTTTTACTTCATCTTCCAGGTTTCCCACATAATCAACAGAAGTGACATTCAGACGTTTTGAGACATAATGAATGAACGTCTTAAAGCTAGTATCTTTTGGCACTGAACAGACGCGCCCTAAGGGCATAGCTGTTCCAGTTATTGGCGTTTTGAACACATCATTAACCTTGAATCCCAAGGTATGCGCCAAAACGTCATTCATACCTCCATCGACCATGGCCCAATTATAGTGAGTAATATACACTGTCATATTTCGCTTCAACAGTTGTTGAAGGAGTAGCTGTGGTAGCCCAGTGAACCGAGTTGTAGATGATGGAAATGGAGATCGATGGGCGATAAGAAGACTTGCTCCCTGTTCACCGCATTGAATGATAACGGGAATGGTGATGTCAACGCATACCGCCACCGTTGAGAGGCGTACTCGTTTCTGTTTCTCTACATCACTCACACCAAGAATCACACCACTAGCGTCACCATCGGGAACAAATGTTGGTGGTGCTAATTTTTCCAAGTTTGCAATAACTGCCCGCAATGTACCCATTTCAGCCCAACCTCGCTAATGATTGTATCCATGACATGTTATCTATTTCTTTAGTCTTTTGCGGAGCAGTAGATACCAAAACTTCAATAGTTTCATAATCCAACATTTTCCAGACAACGCGAGGAGAAGCAGGAAAGTGACTAAGGAGCCCCATCGGAAGGAAATTAGCCGAGAAGAGGCAGCAGCTGAGGTTATATCCCTTTGGGAAGAAAACCAGTACTCACTTCGAACTGCTATGGGACAACTGGGAAAAGAGTGGAAAATCAGTCAATGGCAAATCCAAACAGCAATCCACAGCCTTGTTTTTGAAACCATGCGACGATTGAATACTATTGATTTTGTACTAAACCAAGTTCTTGAAAAATCAACCATTACAGAATTAGACCCACTAACACGTAACACCCTACGAGTAGCAGCCTACCTAATCCTTTACAGAGAAGAAGTTCCAGCCCTAGTCACTAACGAGGCTGTCTCGATTATTAAACGGCGTCGGAATAAACGACTAGCAGGCTTTTGTAATGCTGTACTTCGGAAAGTTCAGCAGGTTAACCTAGAAGACACCATCACATCCTCCATCGAGCAAGACAACCGAGAATACGAATATTGCGTACCGCAATGGCTTTTCAAATCTATTGAACAACTACTCGGAACCGAAGAAGCCCAAGCATTCCTTTCAACTAGCCTTCAAAACCCATCAGTGTACATTCGAGTAAATACTTTGAAGGGTAGTGTCGAACAAGCAATTCCAAGTCTTGAGAAACAGCGGTTCCGGTGTACTCCTATACCCAAAATCTCTGAAGCCTTTAAACTTGAACATGGCAATCAACCTGTAGTACATACTTCCACCTATCACAAGCACTTAATCTATTTACAAAGCCTCGCAAGTGCATTAGTCTCGCGAATTCTAAACCCACAACCACACGATCTCGTACTCGACTTATGCGCGGCTCCAGGCAGCAAAACATCACACATCGCCCAATTAATGAAAAACCAAGGCAACATCTTTGCAATTGACAATGTGCTCCCCCGTGTCCAAGAGCTAGAGCGAAATCTCAGCCGGTTAGGCGTTCGAAATACCCACATCATTTTTTCTAATAGCTTTCAGCTTCCGTTCCGAGAAGGGTTTCAAGTTGACTCGGTTCTAATCGATCCCCCATGCAGTAACACAGGGGTAATTCAAACACGCCCTGAAATTAAATGGACAATGACACCTGACAAGATACGACGGCTCCAGAAAGTTCAAGCTAGTTTACTACGGAAAGGCGTTCGGATACTAGCTCCAGGAGGATTTGCCGTCTATTCAACCTGTTCGATTTCCTTAGAAGAAAATGAACACCTGATTCGTGATTTTCTAGCATCAAATTCTGATTTCGAACTTGTCCCCACAGAACCTTTTCTTGGGTCAGAAGCGTTTGAGGGGATGACATCGTGTCAACGGCTCTTTCCACATACAGATGACACTGAAGGCTTCTTTATTGCAAAACTACGTCGAAAAATTCACTCTAAATGAAAATTGGCCACATAGAGACGTTCTTAGGCAACGACAGCTGGATGAAGGGCTTTTCTTCACTGGCCTCATGGATGAGTTTTACTAATTTACCGGGATTCATCGATTCGGTCTTTGATTGCTTCTTCGTTGAGTGTTCCCGAATTGTAACTGGAAAAGTGTCCGACTCGAGTTCTTTATCACCAATAACTGCTACAAACGGAATCCATTGCTTCCCAGCGTTTCGGACCTTCCAACCTACAGTTTTTCCACGATCATCGACTATCGCCCGTACATTATTCTTCCTAAGTTCGTCGGCAATTTTGGTGGCATGTTTCACATGTCGATCAGCAACGGGAATGAGGATTGCTTGTACTGGTGATAGCCAGATTGGTAACATAGGAAGTTGTCCCTGTTGTCCACGTTTTGCAGCACTTTCTAATAGACCGTAGATAAGCCGCTCTAAACTGCTTATACTCGTGTGCACAATGATACAGCCTACTTCTTCTCCAGCTTCATTTACGTAAGTAATGCCGTATCGTTCAGCATCGCTCACATCCAATTGCACAGTACTGAGTTGTCCAGAACCTTCAACCGCATCCACAAATTGAAACTCGTTTTTCACATTCCAGTAGTGACTCATCTCAGGCAGCAATTCAATGAGAATAGGTTTCTTGAGATCCTTGGCTAATCCAACAAGGAGGTCCTTCGTCTGTTCATAATACTCTTCAACAACACGGAAGACGAGTAGATACTTAATTCCCAGTCCCTCGATAAGACTGTCATATTGCTTGGTAATCCTGGCGAATTCTTCCTTCCCCTGTTCATAGTCTGCACAGAAGCAATGAATATCTGGCATTGTGAATGCTCGAAGTCGTCGGAGACCCACAGTCTCTCCACGCTTTTCTAATCGAAAAGATGGAGATAATTCGAAGACCCGAACAGGTAATTGGCGGTAGGACATCTGTGCATTTTTCATTGTTGAAAAGAGTCCGAAGTCACCAGCAAACCGGAGAATGAGTTCTTTATCCTTACTCAGTTTGATTCGATAGTCCTTTTCAAGGAATTTTGCTGCTTGCTCTGCAATGTCTTTTTGACTCAACCGATACATAAGGGGCGTCTCAATACGCATCGCCCCGATTAAATCGATAGCGATTGATGTAACATAGTCTTCAAGCAATTCTTTCACTAATGCGCCCTTAGGATAAAACCGGAAATGCCCGACATCCGAAGCGGGTTCATAGTCGATTAACTCTAATTGTCGCATAATTTGAATATGCGGGGGCTCACCTTTGGCGGCACGACCTAGCTCTTCTGTCTCGATGAAGGTGCGAAACTCCCCTTTGATAGCCGCATGGCTATCCAAATCATCCAAGTCAAGTGGTTTTGCAACACCTTTTGAATCGATAATTAAATACTTAGGCAAGGCTAGTGCCAACCTTTTACTTACATCTTGGTACTCTGCCAAACCTCGTTTCAATAGGAATAAAAGTTTTCTATGACAAAACTTGCATTCATGGGGTGAACAAATCATGTCTCCAAGCCTCATCCAAGAAAAAAACGAGCAAGCCAATACAATTCTCAAAGAACTTGATGTGGATGCCTGGATGATATGGGTTCGCGAAACCAAACTAATGGCGGATCCAGTACTCTCTCTCGTGTTAGAAGGCAATTTAGTATGGCAATCCGCCCTGATCTATACGAAAAAGGGAGGTCGCATCGCCATTGTTGGTAACCTTGATGCCTCCGGCGTTGAACCCTTGAACGTGTTTGATGAAGTTATCCCTTATACGGAAAGCATTCGGGACCCCTTGAGAAATACGCTTGACCGACTGAAGCCCGAACAAATAGGCCTAAACTATAGTCGTGATGATGTCTCATCCGATGGTCTCTCATACGGCATGTATAACCTACTCAAAGAATACCTCAAAGGAACTACCTATCCAGAACGATTTGTAAGCGCAGAATCCATAATCACTCGATTAAGAGGAAGGAAGACCTCAGAAGAGTTAAAACGGATTACAAGAGCCGTAGAAATCACAGAAAAAATCTACAAAGAGGCGAGTCAATTTGTGGACATTGGTCAAACAGAACTGGAGATCTACCACTTCTTTCATCAACGAATGAAGGAATATGGAGTCTCATTTGCCTGGGGAGTAGACCATAATCCAGCGGTTGATGCGGGTCCGAATAAGCAGTTTGGTCATGCGGGGCCAACTAAGAATAAGACGAAGGCGGGACATCTACTCCATTTTGATTTTGGTATCCGATATCAGGGCTACTGCTCTGACCTTCAACGAATGTTTTTCTTCGGATCACCACAAGATATCCCTGAGGAAGTCCAACACGCTTTTGAAACCGTACGAGATGCAATTCAAAAAGCAGCTAAGTTTGTTAAACCAGGTGTTAAGGGATACGAAGTTGATGAAATCACGCGAACCTTCGTTCAACAACGAGGTTACGAGGAGTACAAACATGCCCTTGGCCACCAAGTCGGACAAGAAGCCCATGACGGGGGTACACTGTTGGGTCCTCTTTGGGACAGATATGGATTAAGTCCTAAGGGTATTGTTGAGGAAGGAAACGTGTTCACGCTTGAACTCTATGTGACCACGAAAAATTTTGGTCAGGTAAGCCTTGAGGAGGATATTGTAGTCACGAAGACCGGTTGCCGATTCCTGTCAACTCCTCAAGAAGAACTGGTCTGTATCTCCAAGTAAAATAGTGGCGGGCCCGCAGGGATTCGAACCCCGGATCCCCAGATCCGCAATCTGGTGCCCTATCCAGTCTA
>JBHLNC010000114.1:0-6512 GCA_048937435.1 Promethearchaeota archaeon
CTTCTCGGGGATTTGACAATCTGTATTACAGTGCCTGGAGAGCCAATTCCCATCAGGAACTGACCGCAACTCTCCAGGAGTTGGTTATTCTTATCAACAAAGCTCTTGAATCGGACATGCTAAGAGAAGACCACATTAATTACATGCAGGCGATATTACTCGAGGCGGAAGGTTGGCTTGCCGATACTCCAAGTCCTGAACGACTTGAAAAAGCCACCAAGCTCTTCGTGAAAATTGGAAAAATCAGCCATGCGTTGGATCTCATTCCGAGTCTAGTAGCTTTCGAGGACCCTGACGATCAAGTCTATTGGACGAAATATGGAATTGAACTCACTACTGAGTTACCAGTTGAAAAAAGAGACGCCTATTACTTATTACTCATTGAACCACTTTTACTCTACGCGGAAGGCGAAGATAAGAAAACTCTTCTAGCAGCGATTTTCCAAAAAACCGAAGCATTAAGCCAAGTACCAAATCGTTCACACATTGGAAATATCGCAGTATTGAATGGACTTGACCTGATTCATCCATTCCGAATTGAACCTGAAAAAGCCAAGCAGATTCTCCATAATAATGTTCATGAACTGGTTCGCGCTCTTTCTACTGTCACTCATAACCGTTTACGCGGAATGATTCTGAGCCTGTTGGGACGATCTTTTTACAGAATGGCTGAAACAGAAAATGACCCAGAAATCCGACAGGAACTTTATAAAAAAGCCAAGGATTACTTTTTAGAATCCGTTGTTACACTGGAGCGAACACCAGCATACGGGGAGTTACTCCACGCCTATACTCTGGCTGGTACAGGATTTCTTTCTATTGCTGAACTCGAACAGAACTTCGAACAAAGGAATGAATTCTATCGGTTAGGCGAAGAACATCTACGAAAATCACGTGAAATAGGGGAAAAGACACAACTCTATCAACTTCGGGCACGCGCTGCCATTAACCTGGGAGTTGCTTTAGAACGAGTAACTTGGTTCGACATGAATCATGAAAGCCGTAAAGAAAGACTCAAGGAAATTTATAATCTGCAACTCGAAGGACGGGATTTGGCTCAAAAGACAAAGAGTCTTCGTGGAGCAGGCTATGCTACAATGAATGCCAGTGAGATGTGTGGCTTTCTCTCCGACTTGGAAACACGAACCAATAAGAAAACCGAATGGGCGATCCAACAACGAGACCTCAGCCAAACAGGTCTTGCATTACTGGAACAAACCCAGGACCTGCGAGGACAACTTGTCGCCTTAAGCTATGCAGCTTTTGCCTGCGCGAAACTGGCTAATCTTTCGCCAAGGCTAGATGAAAAGCAACCACTCTACGAAGAAATGCTCAGCTATGGAGGAAGAGCAATAGAGATTGTGGAAAAAGTTCCGGATCCAGTTGCCACAGCGTATGCTTTTGATCAAGCAGGAGATGCTGCCCAACACCTGGGTATAATCACTGGAAATGCAGAGCTTCTTACCCGGGCTTCAAAATTCTATGAAAAGGCTATTGATGATTGGGCAAAAACTGGGGAAAGTCACAAACGAGCTCAATCCATAACCAAACTAGCTAACAACCTACTCTTCCTAAGCAGTTTAGATTTCACACCAGCTGAACCTGAACGCCAAGAGTTGCTCGAACAAAGCACACAATATCATTTTCAGGCAGCTGAACTATTTACCAAACTCTTCTTTTTCCACGACGTAGGTGAAAACTATTGGCGGATTGGCCAAATTCATCTGCTCAAAGAAGATTTCCAAGGCGCTCAGGAATACTTCGACAAAGTTCAGAAGTCATTTGATCAGGTATCAGAGCTTGTTCCGGACCTAGCTGAAGTCTATTCGATATTCCGAACCTATGGTGTCACCCTAGTTGGACTGATAGATGGACTCAATATCATCAACCGTGGTGATCATGCCCATGCCGCGAAACTTTTCGATGATTTAGCAAAAGGCTTGAGCCAAGAGACTGATCGAAACCTGCGATACCTCCGTCAGCTCTTAGTAGCTCTAACATCAATCAGCCAATATGCCGCAAACAACGACATAATTCATCGTGAGACTGCTGAAAAAGAACTGAATCGATTACTCTCTCAATTAAATCCAGACGCCTATGAACAAATGCTTCCATTTAGTCTACAAAAAACTATTCACCGATTACAGATTTTCTTGATAGCACCTAAACTCTTCTTTCCTCCAATTCTGTTGGATCTTCCCCTCCAAGAAAAAATGCTAGCGATCACCCAAACCCGTCACATCGTCAGCACCGCACTCAGCTTGTACCAATCTACTGCAGGAGACCGTGACGTTGCCATTGATGAACCTTCAGAAAATGTGCTACGCAACTATGTTGCTCGAATTAGCTCTATTCTTGAAGAACGCTAGTAGGACAGTTTAACGGGTTGAAGTAAAAACAGAGGCAACTGGGCGAAGATTTTAATTACTTCTACTGCCTTTGCCGATAGGAGGAGTTATGGTGTCATTATCAGTAAAGAACCTAATCAGTATTGCAGACCTTAGCACCGAAGAAATCATCTCCATTCTTGACCGGGCAGACAAAATGGAAACCATTGTCAAAAGTGGAAAGTCCTCTAAACTGCTAGCTGGTAAAATACTTGCAGCTCTCTTTTATGAGCCTTCCACGCGAACGCGTCTCAGCTTTGAATCAGCAATGGCTCGCCTTGGCGGATCGAGCATTACTGTTGCAGACATTGGTGCCTCTTCTGTGGCCAAAGGAGAATCATTAGCTGATACCATCCGAACGATTGAGAATTATGCTGATGTGATTGTACTCCGCCATCCCCAAGAAGGCGCCGCTCAATGGGCATCAGAAGTGGCTAAGATTCCTGTAATTAACGCTGGGGACGGAGCGGGACGTCACCCAACTCAAACACTCCTAGACCTCTCGACGATTCGGCGGAGTCAAGGCAAGCTAGAAAACCTCAATATCGCTATGCTCGGGGACTTACGATTCGGGCGAACGGTTCACTCACTTTCATATGCTATAACACGGTTTACTGACCGGTTGTTTTGTATTGCACCTGAAGGACTCGAACTCCCCACAGAAATCGCCATGGATCTCCGAGAACAGGGTAAAGAAGTGATTGAAACAACGGACCTACAAAAAATCCTTCCAGAACTGGATGTACTCTACGTTACTCGAATCCAAAAAGAACGATTCCCCACTCCCGCTGACTATGAAAAAGTGAGTGGTATTTATCGGATTGATAATGAGCTCTTGAAGGATGTGAAACCTACGCTGGATATTCTACATCCACTTCCACGAGTGGATGAAATCGCCCCCGAAGTTGATGATACTCCCTATGCCCGGTATTTCATCCAAATGTTCCATGGTGTCCTTGTTCGAATGGCGATTCTCACAATGTTATTGGAGGTTTAACCAAGTGAATCCAGAAAAAAGTAAATCAAGTAAGACAAAAACCGCAGACAAAGTCAATGAATTGCTAGTCAAAAAAATCACCGCTGGAACGGTGATTGATCACATCACAGCAGGCTATGCACTAGCGGTCCTACAAATTCTAGGAATCACGGGACGCGAGGGTGACATTATTAGCATCGCTATGAACGTTCAAAGCAATCGCATGAAGAAAAAAGACATTATCAAAGTTGAAGGTCGCGAATTAACCACTGATGAGATTAACCGAATTGCCCTTGTGGCACCCAATGCCACCATTAACATCATCCGAAAATACAAGATTCATAAAAAAACACGAATTGCAGTTCCTGATGAAATCGTTGGAATTGTGAGATGTCAAAATCCTAGTTGCATTACAAACAATGAACGAGGGATAACCAGCAACTTCAAGGTTGTCGGAAGAAAACCTGTCATTCTCCGCTGCAGTTACTGTAAACGTATTACTGGCCACGACCATATTATCGAACAACTTCTTGGACTTGACTAGACTCCGGCTTTCAAAGAAGAGGCGATTATGAAATGGCAAAATTGTTTGGACAAGCATTTATCAAAGAACTTGAAAAGCGCACGAAATCAACTAAATCACGAGTTATTCACGCAATGGATATTGCGGACACGTTTCCTCCCGGTTCTCCCGATTCCGCTCGACGAGATTTAATAGAACGAGCTTGTCACCATGCTGCTGCCGTAGAACCTCATATTGTTGCCCTCAAACTAAATTATCCCCTGGTGCTGGCTACGGGACTCGAAATCGCCCATCATCTCAAAACGGTAGCTCCCAATCTCCCTCTAATTGCTGATTTTAAAGTCGCAGATATTGACAACACTAATGCTTGGATTGCCCGTCACACATACGCGGCAGGCATCGACGCCATTATTGTCCAAGGGTTCATTGGCGATGATGCTATCCAAGGCGTCCTAAATGAAGCTCGGAATTACGGTGATCGAGGAGTAATTCTCGTTGTCGATATGAGTCATCCCGGTTCCCTTCAATTCATCCATCCCCAAACACCAAAGCTTGCGAAATTAGCTGTTAAACTCAAAGTGACTGGAGTCATTTCTCCAGGAACGCGACCTCCCCACGTCCGTGATATCCGAACATGGGTTGGACCTGATACCCTTGTTCTAGCCCCTGGCGTCGGTGCTCAAGGTGGAAAACCTGGTTCCGCGATTGCGGCTGGAGCTGATTATGAAATTATTGGGCGATCTATTTATCAAGCTGAAGACCCAACTCAAACCGCTAGGGAATTTGCCAAGCAAACCTTTCAGGCGGGTGAGACACGGGATACAGGACCGTCACAACGAGAGTGGTTTATCCGCAAAGTAGCCCTACTCTTAGCTGATGTTGGTGCCATCAAATTTGGCAGCTTCACTCTAGCCTCAGGCAAGAAGAGCCCATACTATATTGATTTGCGAATCGTTCCATCATTTCCTGACGCTTTCTCACAACTAATCGACCTTTTTGTCGAATGGCTCACTGGACACCCTAAAGTGTCCTTTGATCGTATAGCAGGTGTACCCACGGCTGGTATCTCCTTTGCCACAGCTCTCAGTCAACGTCTCAACACACCGATGCTCTATGTTCGCAGCCAACCCAAGAAATACGGACGTCAACAACGAGTTGAAGGCATCCTCAACAAAGGCGACAAAGTGCTCGTCGTCGATGACCTCATCACCGATGGTGGAAGCAAACTCACTGCCGTACAATCTGTACGGGATGCGGGTGCAAAAGTGTCTGATGTCCTGGTTGTAGTTGATCGAGAACAAGGTGGGGCTGAACAACTTGCAAAAGAGAAGCTAGCACTCCATTCCCTTGCACCAATTACACAGATCGTTCGGGCATTATTTACTGAAAAACGATTATCCCAAGAGGAAACCAATGGAATTCTCGCCTACATCGCGGAAGACCAATAACGGAGTCTTGATTATTCCGATTTTTTGAAAATGACGAGTTGGTTTCCAACATAAACAATGAATATGAGCCCAAACATTCCAAGAAAGAAAGCCAGCGGGTAATGTACTACCTCAAAAGGTACAACAATCGATGCTGGTGCCCATAATTCAAACACAATACGAAGAAAATTTCCTACAACGATAACAAGCACCGAAATTAGCCCAATATAGAATCGATCTGGATGGGGCTGGAGCGATTTGTCAGCCAATAACAGCAAGAGAAGACAAGGAAATAGGACAATCAGTCCTGCACAGGCGTTATCTATTTCCCCTCCAACCAATCGACCAGTCCCCAATTCCTGAACTATAATAGAAATCTGTGCCCCCCCAAAATGGGGGGTAAAAGAAAGCCAATCTGGGACATTTAAAGCAAGAAGCACAGTTGAAACCATCTGCGCAATGAGGTGCTGGAGAGGCCAGAAATCAATGAACACTATCGGCACCACTGAAAGTATTACAACAATAATCAATCTTCTAATTTGGGTAACCTGAAAGGCTCGTGAGGATTGTAAGAAAATCGTTGTCCCAGTAATGATCGCCAATATGGAAAGAGGGATGAAAAATGCAGGAAGGACGGCATACCCTACTCCTCCAAGGGTTATGAAGCAGAATCCTGCGAAGAAATGAATAATGGCTGGAGAGTCCTCATAAGCTTGACTAACCCGTCTCATTCGTTCATCACAACTCATATTCATCGCTAGCTTGGGCATGTTGTATCAGTCAGATTCACAGAGTGACGTTTTCCTGTACTATCACGTGTCCATCGACCAAAGTCCGTGTTCTTCAATGTCTTAGCATCAAAGACTGGACCCTCCTGACACACTCGGCGACCTTTGGAATCAATAATACAATGCCCGCAAAGGCCAACTCCGCATTTCATGTAGCGTTCTAAACTAACCTGTAAAGGAATTGAAAACTTCTGAAGAAGCAGATCCAAATTAACTAGCATCCCTTCAGGACCACAAGCTAGAGCAGCGAGATACTCGGATTTAGTTTCTAGCAAGAATGTTGCGGCATCAACTGATGTGCCTTGAATGCCTTCAGACCCATCATCTGTTGCAATTACAAGGTTTCGTAAATCGAGGTCCTTGAATGACTGGTGGAAGAGGAGCTCTTCATTTGTTGTAGCACCAAGTGCG
>JBHLNC010000115.1:0-6397 GCA_048937435.1 Promethearchaeota archaeon
ATACCTTATCCTTCAATGGAGAAGTCAGGTAGCCTTTCTCTGAAAAGACTTCTTTTGTGAAACCTGGACCCCCAATGATTATTCCCCTTAAATCTGGAACATCTTCGAATAGTTCTCTTGTTAATTCGCTGGATCGAGTGAGAAATTCATGGGCGGCCTGTTCAATGAGACGTTCGAACCGCCGCTGACTTTGTCCACCTGCTCGGTGTTTACCCATAATACCTGATTTAATCGTTTTTACAACCTGTAAGTTGGTTCCACGTAATAAGGCCCAAGCCGCGGCACTTCGGTCAATTGAGATTAAACCATAGCTATCTTTTGGGGTTAACATTTCGCGCAGAGGATCAAGCCAGAATTCAGCAGCACACCGGTAGATGTATACATTCACGGGCTCAGGCGGTTCAATTAGATATATTTCCATTTTTTCGCTGCCAGGTGCTCCGTGAGGAATGGCCCCTGCGAACACGGCTAATCCATTAGGTGGAGGTTTAGGTATGATTTTCAAGCGTTGGATTACCGTTTGGATTGCATCCATCACGTTTTTTCGTGTTGATTTAGATTTGATGTTGGTTGCAGTTCCATATTCCGTTCGTAGTGTTGAGAGTACATCGCTCATTTGGCGTTCGGGTGGAATGTAAAGGGTTATTAACTCCGTATGAAGTCCTTTTTTCTCTGCTAGAGTGTCCACTACCTTCTTGAGTCTGAACCGCTGATACGATTCGCTAGTAGTGGACATAGATAACAACTCCTTGCTCGCATAAAGCAAAAAGGCATGTATATGATATTAAGTGCGAGCAGCAACCGTTAAAGGTATCCAAAAACTTTTCGAACTACAGAGGCGTTCCAATGAAACTCGTAATAAAAATTGGTGGTTCTCTTCTTTTTGACGAAGATGAACAGTTCGATATTGTTCGATATCAGGGATTTGCCAACGCAATTCGACAAATTAAGGAACTCGGGCATAACATCATATTGGTAATCGGTGGAGGTGTTCTTGCTAAATCATTGGTGAAAAGTGGAAAATTATTGGGTGCAAACCGTGATACCCTGGATCAGCTGGGTATCGCTGCAACTTGGGTATGTGCCCAAATGATGATTACAGCATTACAAGATGTTGCCTATCCAATCCCGATAATGAGTGAAGAACAACTAGCTAGCCTTCAAAACGAAGAACGCCTTCTTATACTCGGCGGCCTTCGCCCTGGTCAATCAACCAATGCGGTCGCTGCCCAAGTTGCTGAATTGACGAATTCAAAAATTCTGCTTAACGTCACTGACGTTGAAGGGGTTTATGACAGTGATCCTAAAGAATTCACTCAAGCAAAGCTCCTGTCAGAAATAACCATCGATCAATTACGAAAAATAATTACACCCTTAGAAAGCCAACCTGGAACGTACCCGCTTTTTGATAAACCCGCTCTAGATATAATTCAAAGAGCCCAAATCGAAGTCTGGTTTATCAATGGAACATCCCCCAAGAACATTGTCCAAGCCTTAGAAAAAGGAAAAATTGGTACTAGAATCGTGCCATCACAGGTTTAAACCTTGTTGATGGCTTTTGCGGCAAACCTTTTTTGTAAGAGCTTACCTTTATTGATATAAGGTTCCTTTCCAGAGCGGTGAGTTGGCTACATCCAATGGGTCGATTAAAAGAGTTGTTCGGTGACACTCCACAGGTTCGGCTTCTCGAAGTGCTCATTCAACAGAAAGATACAACGATGCATCTTTCCATGCTTGCACGGCGCGCGAAAGTTTCAGTATCATCTGTTGAACGGTGTCTTCTTCCTCTGATAAAAATGGGAATTGTTTCTGATATTCGGTTCTTCCGACGTAGACGAATCCTCCATTTAAACCCGAAACATCCTGTAGCAAAACTACTTGTTAGCTTTACTCAAGAAATTGATAATGACTGGGAATCCAAGTAAGGAAATCTTCTCTGGCTATACATTAGCTTGCTTTTTGATTTGAGCGAGTAGTTTCTTTGGGTGATAGATCTCAGCCCACCGTTTCTTCTTTCCAATCTCAATGTGCACCAGGGTTTCTGATACCCGGAAAGCCCGGTTCACATACCCCAAAGCTACGCCTCTTCGGAGAAGCGGAGAAATAGATCCACTTGTGACTTCTCCAATCACTTCGCCTTTTGCATAAATTGGGTTACCCGTTCTTGGTATACCCTTCCCCAACATAATGAGTCCGACCCGAAGTCGTTGGGGTTTTTCAGCCTTCTCAGCAACTAGCGCTTCTTTGCCTAAGAATTTCTCTTTTTTCAAATGGACAATAAATCCAATCCGTGCTTGATATGGACTTGTATCCTCGTTGATATCATTTCCATAAAGAACCATTCCCGCCTCAAGACGAAGGGTATCACGTGCAGCCAAACCGACTGGAACGAGTCCTTCTTCTTTCCCCTGCTCAAGAATATCTTCCCACAATTGAACTGCCAACTCTTTTTTGTCAAGATTTACATTGAGTTGAGCTAGCTCAAACCCGTCCTCACCCGTATACCCACTACGGGTGGCGATGACATCAAATCCGTTTAGCTGCGTTTTCACCATGTGAAAACGGGGAACTGAATCCAAATCAACTGATGTAACTTTTTGTAAGATTTTTACTGCTGCAGGTCCTTGAAGGGCAAACATCGGAGTGCTATCAGAGATATTTGAAATCTTGACATTAAATTCCTTGGCGTGTTGTTTCATCCACCCAAAGTCTTTCTTTCTATTCGCTCCATTGACTACCATATAATACTCATTATCTGCCAAGCGGAACAGGAAGAGGTCATCAACGATACCGCCATTTGTGGTGCAGAAAGCACTGTATGTTCCCGCACCGTTTTCCAATTGGTGAATCCGTGTAGGTAAGAGGTTGTCAAGATATTGAGTGGCTTCTGAACCGGTAATCATCGCTCGACCCATGTGAGTTACATCAAAAAGCCCAGCCGCTTTCCGAGTAGTAATATGCTCTGTAGTGATGGCTTGGTAGCTTAGAGGCATGTGAAACCCTGCGAATGACACCATTTTTGCTCCATGTTTTTCATGCCAATCGTGTAAATGTGTTGTAAGTAATTTTGGTTCAGTCAAGGCGATAACCTCTGTGGAACGGTCGATTTCTTATTTGGGCAAGTGGCATTAAGTTTTCGGTGACCACTAATGAACTCTTCTCAAGCACGGCTTGGTTCTGTAAGTGTAGGTGACAATCGACCAGTAGCCGTTATGGGAATTATCAATCTGGATCCCCACTCTTTCTACCAGAACTCATATTATACCTCTTCCAAGGAAGTTCTGTCAGCCGTTGAGATAATGATTGCGGAGAATGTTGACATGCTTGACATTGGCGGTGTATCAACCGCACCTGGTTCTCCTATACCACCAGTTGAGATAGAAAAAAAGCGCGTAGTTGGGGTTATTCAATCAATTGTAAAAAATTGGGACGTACCAGTATCAATCGATACATCCCGGGCACCAGTTGCACAGGTTGCGCTGGAAAAAGGTGCTACTATCGTCAATGATGTATCTGGATTGAAATTTGATCCCAATATGGCTAAAACCATCCAAGATGCTGGCGCAAGTTGCGTGTTAATGGCGACAAAAAACCGACCAGGTGATCGGACTTCTAGTACTCAGGTCATATCCGCATTGAGAAGGAGTCTCTATATTACTCAAACTGCAGGAATTCCTTCAAACCGTATTGTTGTAGATCCGGGTATTGGATTTGGCAAACCGTTCCAAAATGACTTGGATCTCATTCGGAACTTAAGGAAAATCCGGATTCTGAGAAGACCCATTTTACTAGGCGTGTCTAGAAAAAGCTTCATCGGTAAGATTTTGGACTATCCTTCTCCTCAAGACCGTCTATTTGGGACACTTGCAGCTGTGACAATCGCCATACTGGAAGGTGCCCATGTTATTCGCGCTCATGATGTTCGCGCAACGAAAGACTGCGCAAAAATGGCCACTGCGATTTCAAGTAATTCAAGAATGTGAGGAAAAATGGAACTAATAGGCGTTAGGACTCAAATCATCCAGCCAGGAGATGACCTAATTAAACATCTGTTATTAGCCATTGCAGAACAAGGTCTAACAGTAGAATCTCGGGACATCATAGTTGTGGCTGAAACAGTTGTTGCAACAACGCAGAACCGAATTCGCAAATTATCGACGGTTTCGGTTTCCCCTCAAGCTCAAGAATTAGCTGATCGTTATGAAATGGATGTACATTTGGCTCAAATCATCTTGGAAGAGGCGGATGAGATACTTGGTGGTGTACCTCATGTACTCCTTACCATTAAGGATAACACATTGATGGCCAATGCAGGAATAGACCGGTCGAATGCACCACCAGGTCATGTGGTTCTCCTCCCATCTAAAACTACAGAGACAGCTTGGCAAATTAAAACCGCGTTGGAAAAGAAAATTGGTTATGAGCTGGGTATTATTATTGCAGACAGTCGGACACAGCCCTTACGACTCGGTACTGTCGGGCTCGCGGTAGCTGTTGCTGGAATTGAACCAATCAAAGATTATCGTGGGCAGCCAGACCTCTTTTCGTATCATCTTCGCATCACCCGTTCTGCCATCGCAGATAATCTCGCTTCCGCAGCACAACTCATCATGGGAGAAGCTGATGAACAAATTCCAGCTGTCATAATTCGGGGGGCACCTGTTACCTTCACGAAAAGACGCGTTTCGCCCAAAGAGCTGACAATCTCCCGGCAAGAATGTTTGTACATGGCAATTTTTGAACAATACAAAAATTCAGCCACGATATAATTACTGCAAAAAGGTGGAGAGCGGCTCAGTACTCAAGATCCCTGTCATTCCTATAGGGCTCTATAGGTCGTAAGGGTCAGGTCTTCACAGCCATTCTCCAGCTAAAATCAGGTTTTCTTTCCTTTTATGCCTTGGGCATCAAAAAAGAATGGTGCGGCTTCCGGGAATTTCGGTGACTGCATAAGGCAGGTCATGCTTTCGAACCCGGGTCTCAGGCGTGGGAGGCCTGGGTCATAACCACTAGACCAAAGCCGCGCGGATTATTAGTTGAAGAAGTATCAAGTCGACCTAAAACAATTTTGGTGATTTGTTAATAAAATAGTAATTTTTCTTTGGGGTTTTTTGGACTGATTGAGGAGAAAATTGATGTAAGTCATCTGTCACTTTGGAGTATAACAAAAAATGCAAGTTACCGTGTGCGGTAGAATATTTCCTTCAAAAGAAGAAGCTGAGAAAATCGACATCCTAATGAAATACCAATCATCGTGTATGCGATCTGCTTACAAACGAATATGTGAAGGAAAAACCAAACCCGAAATCGAAAGTTATCTAAAAGAATTGTATCCAGAATTGAACTCCCGTTATCGCAAAGATGGCTATTTCAGAGCGCTGGTCAACTATGAAGCAGCACTGAAGTTAGAAAAAATCGGCATAATTGATTCTGTTGAGAAGGTAGTATTCGGTGGTCGAAAGAATCTCAAACGACGGGAGCAAGGAACATTAACATCTAATGAATGGAAGCGGCTAAGAAATAATCAACTTTTTTCAAGGGGCGACATATCTAAAAAAGGAAATCTTAACCTGCGGTTCGTGGAAATTAGTGGGCAATTGTTTATTCGTGTGAATACAGGTTATCGAATTTGGATTAACATACCTGCTTATCTCCCCAAACATGTGGAAGAAATTGTCAGCGGCTTAGTACCTTATGGAGTTCGAATACTTAGAAAAAATGATTCTTATGAATTGCGAGTTCATCGAAGAGAAGACTTTGATAATAGGGTTGGTTTTAGATTAGGAGCGGTTGGTATTGATTTCAACCACAATACAGTCGATTTAGCAGTTACCAACGACCAAGGACAATTGAAGGCACAGCGAACGATCTGCTGCCAGTCATTAACCAGTGCTCGCAAAGGAAAACGGAATTGGCTAATCGGAAATCTGGTTAAGCGCATAGTTAGTTATGCGAAGTATTGGAAACGGGGGTTAGTTATTGAGAATCTACGAAACGTGACTCAAGGGCAGTCAAATCAACATCTATTTATCTATCGAAAATTTTCTGAAGCTCTTAAACGACGTGCTGAAAGAGAAGGTGTACAGATTCGAATAATCAATCCAGCATATACTTCCATCATTGGGCGCTGGAAATATTCCCCATATTATCATCTTCCGGTCCATCAATCCGCTGCCCTAGTAATTGCGCGGCGGGGACAGGGTTTCACGGAACACCTCCGAAAGCTCAAGACTCTAGTCATCGAACCATTGGAAGGAGGAGAGGCTAGAGAGCATAAACCCAATTGTCGGGTACATGCATGGCGCCTTTGGAGAAAGTTAGGAAGCCTACCCTCCCATCAAGGGACGAACTTCAAGCACTCCAACCAACCCTATAAAATCAATAGGATGGAAAGTTG
>JBHLNC010000116.1:0-6362 GCA_048937435.1 Promethearchaeota archaeon
ATGGATCAAAGGAAAAGGGAATTTCAACCATTGTTGCGAGTGTGCGTCGTCAGGCTCCTGACTCGAGTAGCCACGAGATTAAGTCATTGAATTATTTGAATAGCATTCTTGCTGTGTTGGAGGCCAACCGACAAGGTGCAGATGATGCAATTATTTTGGATCACCGGGGGTTCGTTGCCGAGTCAACGGGTACAACTCTGGTTGCAGTGATTGATGGGGGGTTGCATGCCCCGCCATTAACAGCAAGTATTTTGGATAGCATTACCCGGCGCTTTGTGTTGGATATGGCAAAGGACCTTGGTTTTGATGTTAAGGAGAAGGATATGACTTTGTTCCAGTTGTTGATGGCAGAGGAAGTGTTTCTCTGTGGGACCATGGGAGAAATCACTCCCATTCGTAGTATCAATGGAAAACCAGTAGGATCCGAAACTCCTGGTCCTTTGACGCAGAAATTAATTATTGAGTTTAAGAAACGGCGTCGAATGCCCCAGTATGGGACAAAGATTAGGTAGACAGGGTATTAAAAAATGAGAAGAGAGGGTGGATGAATGTCTGAACAAGATTTGAGTGAAATACGTTTGTCGATTCGAATTGCCCTTTTCGCAGTATTGACGGCTTTGACAGCCGTGTTAACAATCATCATCGAAATACCCGTCCCTGCTACTCAGGGCTACATCAACTTGGGTGATGTTGGAGTCTTGTTGGCTGGGCTTTTATTGGGTCCGTTTGGTGGTCTTGCGGGTGGTCTTGGTTCTGCATTGGCTGATGTGGCTTTGGGCTATTATCTTTATGCGCCTATCACTTTTGTAGTCAAGGGAATTGAAGGCACTATCGTTGGATTGATTATGTGGACTTTCAAACTATTTGACCGATTTGAGGTACGAGTTGTGCTTGCTGTTCTCTTAGGTAGCTGTATCATGGTCTTTGGCTATTACACTGCAGAGGTAGTGCTTTTCGGTCCTGCAGCAGCGTTAGTTGAAGTCCCAGGAAACATCTTCCAAGTCGTGTTTGGGAGTATTGTTGCAGTGAGTGCTTTTCTGGCAATCAACAAAGGTTTGCCATACTTCAGACAAAAGACCTCCATGGCTGGAAAACTATTGGAGAATGAGTAGGACTTTAGATTGGTACTATTGTCGATTTCAGAGTTGATGAGATAGGACTATGCTTCTTGAAATACTCAGTTAGTGCATCGATGGCTTTCAGGTTCAGAGTGTGATGATTTCTCCCATAATGAGCGGGTATCCCTTGCACCGTGAGATAGCAGGCTTGATAAGTTTTCGAGGGATTCAAGGGATTTCCACCAATGAAGAATTCTTGAATGCGTTTTCGGTACGGGTTTTCGATTCGGAAGTAGATGTTGAGTCCCAGGCAGCGTTTGACATAGCCTCCGATTTGTCTGTAAGGATCGCGGGAGAAGGTGTTTTCGAGGTTATCTTCCATCATTTGCCATAGGTCTTTACCAGTGATTTCACAAACTGAGATTGGTGGATTGTCGGGAATGATGTTCCACAGATCATTCATGGTGACATCGCCAGGAGTGATGGGTGCTCCGTAGCGCCAACCGTTGGAGAATCCTAATTCAGTTTTACTCGCTTCGAGGCAAGCTTGGAGAAGAAGATTATCCATGGTAGATTCAAGTGTACGCCATCTACTGATCGTGCTCCGAGTTTGCCCAACGACTGTTTCTAACATCGATCGTTCTGATTTGGAAACACTGCGATCAATCATGTCTCTGATTGCTTGGTTTGGTTGGATGTGTTCCTCGACTGGAATGAGTTGATGACGAAATGTTTTCACATGATTGTTGACGATTTTCAAGTCCAGACGCCCGATGAAGGACCCGTGGCAACCAGATTGGATAATGACTGCTCGATTAACCACGACTGGTTGATTAAGCCGATTGTGTGTGTGACCACTGAGGAGCACATTGATGCCTTCGACTTCGGATGCGAGTTTCAGGTCTTGAGGATAGCCGAGATGGGAAAGGACGATAATTAGGTCAACACGTTCCTTTTCACGAAGATGTTTGATGTAGTTGGGAAGTTCTTCATTACCGAGTGTGAAGTAGACTCCTTCACTAAAGGAGGGAGGCATGGTTTTATCGATAATGTTGGAAGCAACACCAATTACTCCGATGTGTAATCCGTTTCGTTCAAGAATTGTGCCAGGGGAAAATAAGAGCGTCTTTGTATCCTTTGCGAAGCAGTTGACGGCAAGCATGGGATGTTCCAGTTGATGAGTGAGTGATTGGAATTCAGCTGGACCATAAGCGAACTCCCAGTGGGCTGTCATTGCATCAAATGCCATTGCGTTGAGGATAGGAACCATAGCTTTGCCTTTGCTTTGAACGACTGGATAGGTGCCATGGAGGGTGTCTCCATTATCAAGCGTCAGTACGGAGTTCGGGTGTTCGACCTGAATTTGACCGAAGAGGGTAGCGATCCGTGCAAACCCTCCAACGTCTTGTGTAATTGTTCTTCCGCTTTTCCAGAAAAGTTCAGGGTGGGATTCGAGGTAGCCGTGACTATCATTGAGTTGGAGGACTGTGAGATGTTTTTCTTCCGACATATTGACCACTCACTGCTCAGCCGAATTCCCAGGTGAAGAGAATATATTCCTACCTGCACTTGAGGATTCCTATTCAAGAGAAAAGCAAGAGGAACCTTAGAGGTTCTTGTACTAACTTGATTGCGATCCTTTGGATTTTTTGGCTTTGGGTTGGGGGAAAGGGCAGGGCTCCATGGAGGCTTGTAAGCTTTTCACAGACTCGTGAATTAAAAAATTCCATGTAAGTGGTCCCAGATCAAGAAGTGCATTCAAGAAGTAATCCCATGTTTGGGGTCCAAGGTTTAGGGATTTTTCAAATGCATTTTTCATGGCCACAAATCGATTTTTAGTGTTGGCTGTGATACCAATTGCCGTCCACTTTTCTTTAGATGTCTTAGTCATTGGATAGCCTCCATTGAGTGGAGTTTTTGGATTGAATCTTACCTTGACAATATTCGCATTAGTTTTTGAAGCTGTCGGCAGGAATCCCGTTTTCAATGTCAAAAGGCGGGGAGTGTTGACTTAGGTTTTGAAGTAATCAAGCGTGGGCAGATTTATTTTAGGAAAGAGAGGAAATGATGGTGGAATAGGTGAATCCACTGCATGCGTGTTAAAGCCTTGGTTGCTGGACTCAAAGAGTTGGTTGAGGAGCTGGGTGTGGAAGGGTGGCATGAGTTTCGGACCCCCGATCGGACTCGAATCGATTTTGCCGTCACCCAGAAATCAAACCGGCTCTTGGCAGTGGAGTTTGAGCGCTCTAGAAAGTGGTTGTTTGCCCGGGTTCTGTATAATTCGGTAAAAGCTCAACGTGCCGAGTTTCCTGCGATTCTGTTTGTTTATCCTTTCTATGATCTTCCCCGGGCTGGCCGTTCATGGGTTCCCGATTATGTGGAGGATACGTTAGGACTGCGGTTGGCGTTATGTCATCCTCGTGATTGCCTAATAGCGGCGCGTACACTTATTTATGAACAGCTAGCGCTACCAGTCCCAACTGATATTACAGAGACGGATTGCGTCATCTCTTCTAATTCACAACCTGACTCACTGAAAGTTGGTGCAGAGGCATGGAAGTCCATGAACTCTGGCTCTACTTCCAAAAAGGTGCGAAAACGTCGAGCAACGAAAACAAGAACAAAAAAGAAGAAAACCAGTTAGCTTGTTGAAAAGAATTCAATAATTTGGGCACGAAGCTTATAGCCTCACAATACACAGTTCAGATAGTGTTTGAGCAGGGGAATACACATGTCTGAGACTATTGATCAAGTGATATCTGACCGGCTTGAAATTCTTTCACGGACGACCTTCCCAATTAACTATGTCTTTTCTAAGACATATGAGTATGCGCGGCAACATCGAGATTGTGCTCTGACCATCGTTACCAAGTCAGGTACTCAGGTGAACTTCACAGAACCAGTCAAAGTGCATCCGAAATTATTAGATCACGAAGGAGCATTTGCCTATCGACAACGATTGTATTATGTGAAAGAACTGAGAATCCTTGATAGTTATTTAGTAATTACTCAGGATCAACTTGAACTGCCCGAAAGGAAAGACCCCAAAGAGAATGTGGGGCTCTTCGTAAAGGCTACAACACCCTATGTTAAAGCTGTGGATGATATCATCCGCCGACGATTCGGTACGATAGTAATTCACATTTCGACCAAAGATAAGCCACTTGTGTTACATCGTCAAACAGTGAAAGGAAAACAGAGCCTCACCGCAAATGAACTCCTAGCAGAAATTGGAATCCCGTTAGAACTCAGGCTAGCAATTCGAGAGACGCTATTTAGAAGTAAACCAGGTCCCGAAATTCAGGAGAAAGAAACAATGGTAAAACCCTCTTCTTTGACATTAGAAGATGGGCGAGTCATTCTTTATTCTCCGGGTAGTATTCAAGCTCAGGAATTTATTGAATTGGGTAAAGTCCCTTATAGTTTCAAAAGTAAGGAGGGTCCAGTACCAGCTCGTGCTATTATTACCAGTTTCCTTCAATTTGAAAACAAGACTGTCGCCCAATTACTTGAGGAATATAGTGATTTGGCATTTCTACCCTTTTTCTTCGATCTCTATTTAGAACAGGGAGGACCACCAATTCGAAACGTTGCGCTTTTTGATGAACAACTAATCATTGGTAGGACCCCAGAATCCAACATTCATGAAGGAGAATTCGAAATATTTCTCGCAAAATCGGGAATAGACAAGCGTCTCCTGAAAGGTTAACAACAGGGAGCGATTTTGAAGGAAGATCCTTCACAAATTCTTCTTAATCGCTTCGACACCAAGATTGAACGCGTTGAGATTGACGTCTTTTAATCGGCGTATTTTCGAGATTTCTTTTACCAACATGTTCTCTTTCACGGGTGTTAGATTTGCCCCTGCAAGAGCTCCAACCATCACAGTATTCATCACTAAGGGGTCCCCTGCTTGCTGGGCTAGATTTACTGCATCTAACGTAAATAAGCGAGAACAAAGTAATCGAAGCCGATTCTCAACTTCTTGAATAGGAGGATATTCGAGTTGACCTGTAAGCACTTCAATAGGATGAACAGGGTGCATGTTTACAATAGCAACGCTTTCAGGATTCATGTAGAGAGACCCCACGCGAAGAGCCTCAATGGGTTCAAATCCAAGAAGTAAATGAGTGGAGTGCTTTGGGATAAGTGGGCCCACGTCATGTTTGCTTATTCGAATATGGGACATTACCGATCCGCCACGCTGGGCAGCCCCATATGTTTCTCCAATTGCTGCGAAATAGCCTTTAGCTTTTGCTGCGTCCGCAATTAAACGGGATGAGAGAACGTTCCCTTGGCCACCTACGCCAGCAATCACAATGTTGAAAGGGTCATCATATGTCAAATTGCTCACTTCTCAACTTGATGGATGGCATTGTGTGGGCATATGTCGACACACACGCCACAGCCATTACATAATGTGATTTCGATTCGGGCTTTTTTGGATTCGTTGTCCCTAACACAAGCGGGACAGTTGAATTCCACCGAACAGATTTTACATTTTTCCCCAAAGCATTTGTCAGTATCAACCTTGAATACGGGAGTGGGCTTTTGTCGTTTTCTCCTTTCGCGATTGGTGATTAATGCACATTCTCGCCGAAATACGATGGCTTGACTTTCCTCGGAGGTCAACGCCTTATAGACTGTATCGATGGATTCCTTGATATTGAAGGGATCGACTACTGAGACTGATTGAAATCCGATTCCCTGGAGGACTCGCTCAATCGGAACCGTGGAAGCCACATCTCCTGTTGCTGTCAAACCGGTACCGGGATGGGGTTGAAATCCTGTCATCGCTGTTGCATTATTATCTAACACGCAGACGACGGCTTTTGATTGATTATAGATAATGTTGACTAAGGCGGGGAGACAGGCATGGTAGAAGGTTGAATCGCCGACCACTGAAATTATTGGATCTGTGAGTCCAAATTGCTCTAGCTTGCCAAGGCCACTGGCAATTCCTACTCCGGCTCCCATTGAGTGTTGGGTGCGTACTACGCCGTGGTAAAATACCCCGAGTGAATAACAGCCGATGTCTCCGGTAACGATGCCTTTGCCTCTGTTGCGTTTGATTGCGCGGTAAATACTGTAGTAAGCAGGTCGGTGGGGACAACCAGGGCAGAAGGTGAGGAGGCGTCTTGGTACAATATCTGGGGCTTTGCTAGCAGCAGTGAGGTAGTCTTCTTGCGCTGTAGTATAGGTGAGTTTTTTTACAGCAGCGATTGAGTTGATTGCTAAATTAATATCAACTTCGCCAAAATTCGGAATGTGTCCAGTGAATTTTCCATAGAATTTGGGAAGTGT
>JBHLNC010000117.1:0-6345 GCA_048937435.1 Promethearchaeota archaeon
TCTCCTCAGTGTCGGTACGTTGACAATACGGACCTCCGGCATGGGAAAGCCTGGCTATCGAATCTCAATTACTCAATCTATAAGGTCAGATGCCGATTTTCACGCAATTCCTCAGGAGATATCTGGTCTGAAACGACAGGCTGGTCCACAACCTTTGATTATCAACACTTCCTGACAATTGGGGATCCCGATTTTACCTACATCGGCGATACATCAGATACCATTGATGTTTGGGTAGAATATATTGCCAGTACGGTATGGGGGACTCTCACCCAAGTCAGTAATAACACCATTAGCTTCGAAGAAGCAGATGCACCCACCAATGTCACAGAATTCCACTTTGTGCTTCAGTACAATATCACCTCAACGTATTGGGAAGTACATGAACTCAATATCTCCTCGCTAATCCCAAATGAATCCTACAGGATTGTGGTTTCCGCCAATTACTCCATCCGCCTACCCCAACAATATGGAACAAGTGCGAAATCTGAGACTTTTACCTTCAAGGGTCCCTATATCCGGATCGCTAGACCCATCATCAGCTACATTGGTCGTTATGTGCAAACTTTGAACATCACGGTTTCATGGGTATGGCATTCTATCTTTGGTAACCTCACTGATACTGACGTGAGCATCCAAAACTTCAGTATTTACCTCCTCAATAATGCTACTGCTGCTGTCAACGCTACCTTAAACTGGGACGGAGTCGGAAGTTACTGGTTTGTTGAAAATTTGAATATCAGTTATTACATCGAACAAGGATCACTTTCGATTGGAGACTACTATCGCGTATCAACCTTCTTTCACTCAATAGGCGCTAGCAATCGCACTGCCGTGAATGCTACGAGTCTTTTCTCCGAATCGTTCCTCATTGACCGAGATCCACCAAATGTAACCCTCTCGGTTACGAATCCTTATCCCGCTTCGGATACTGATTTTGTTGAGGTCACAGGAGAACTCACCGATGATGCGCTGATTCATACAGCAATCTGTAGCTATCTTGATCCCATTCAGAGCATTTGGATCAACCTCACTATGCGTGGGTCACGAAGCAAACTTGCCAATTATACGGCGACTATTCCACCATTTCCAGAACAAGAGCTTGTTCAATATCAAATCTACGTTAACGACACACAAGATGCCTGGTTCACATCAACAATCTTTTCATATACTGTTGCTGACAGACCACCTGAAATTGGCTTCATATCATTTCTCCCCACCAATCCCACCGATGAGAACACTGTTACTGTGAATGCCACGGTAATCGATGGTTCTGGAGTAAGTAGTGTTCAACTCTACTATTCATTCGATGGGCTCAACTTTCTCTCCCCCATTGAGATGGTACACATTGGCGATTCAATCTATCAAGCCGTTATCCCCTCCTACCCGTTAAGAATGCCGAATTACCAGTTCGAATCAGCATACTTCTACATCAACGCCACAGACACTCTTGACAACACAGGAAGAACAACGACCTTTGCCTATATTGTCCAAGGATCGCTAATCGGCCTTGATCCCGCAATGAGTCTCTTACTCTTGAGTGCAGTAGCTTTAGTCGTTGTTGTCCTTATCGTTCTCTTCAAAATTTACGAACGCTATTAACTTAGACAACTTCTCCATCGAGGAGTTGTCTTTTCACCATTTTCACCACAGATTCAGAGATTTACCTTTACGCAATGTAAGCCAATTAGCGACTTGAGGGCACAAAACCTTTTTAATAAATCATCGAGAACTTGAATTTAAGGCAGAGACGGTGTGAAAGCAGGGGAATGAAACACCTTGTATTAGCCTTCTCTGCGTAAGGTGAACGCCTGTGATTGTACTCGAATATCAAGATGGAACATTCATTGAGGCAAATCAAGGATCCAGTGGTATCCGCTGCGAAGTCGATAAAACAACAAAGAAAATCAAAATGATTCTGCCTCAAGGAACTAACCTCATTGAACGTCGAACCGCATTACGACTGGCAGACACCGTTGCGCGGAGTGGATATCTACTATCAACTGGTGAACGAGTCGGCCGAGGATTCGAACTTGTCATCGATGAAAAGGGAACCGCAATCCCAGATCGACTCAAATCCAGTCCTCGGGTGAGTTACAGTTCAGCCACTATCGGCAATGTCGTTGATAAGTAAGTATCCCCAAGTGTAATGGTCAGACATATGATCTAGAACCTGCCAGGTCGTAACTGATAGAGGTGATAGATGTGAGTGAAGAAGACAAAGGGTCTCTTACTGATGAATTGAAGCGTGAAATCGAGAAAGGTGCAAAACTCGCACACGCTCCCGAGGCGAAAAAGCAAGAAGTGGATCTATCCGCTGAGAAGGCCCTCCTTGAGAAACTTAGGGCGGAAGGAAAACTCGAAGAAGACGACTAGCCATAAACGCTGATTTGGTGTTCTCTTCCCCACTTTCTCTCTTTTTCAAAATCTAGTCTTAGGTACGCTATGTGTCATTTTATTTGGTTAGAGTTGATCCAGTTATTGGAAGAGTTCGATATTTTTGAATTCGGGACTGTATCTCTTCCCGATACTTTTGATATACTGGTCCTGTGCGGAGAACCCATTCGGAAAAGTGTTCCGCCATCGCTTCAGGACTCCATCGATCTTTTCCTTTCTGAGTCTCCCATTTAATGAAGGCAGTTTTTTTGGTGATTTGAAGGTGACCTTGTGCTTGACACAATTGACATTCAACTTGATTACCTTGACGAAGTTGAATAAAGGGGGTTCCACACTGGGGACAAGTGTTTTCGGGAACTGGAATTTTCGGAGTCAACTCTGGTTGGTTGATGTATTTCACAAGGGCTTTACCCATTTTCTTGGTTCGAGTCATGGTCACCTCATCTAACAGAACTTCACCTGGACCAGGGCGATACGCTATGAAACGATCCACAAGGTCAAGGTGGAGGATGCCTGCAAGCATTGAAAGCATCGGTAACGTGAACGGATCCCACTCATGTAACCCAGCAGTTGCAATAATCGCACCTGGACGGCGTTTTACAGAACCCAGTTGTAGGCTGTATTCGAATAAGCGGTCGATGAAGAGTTTGATAATTCCTGATGGGCCCAGAAAATAAGTTGGCGCTGACAGAATCATGCCATCTGACCATTGTAGATGTTCCCACAATTCGTGCATGTCATCATCGAGGCGACAGGGTTCACCTTTCAAGACACAAGCTAGACACCCCTTACAGGGAAGTAGGTGAAAATCTGGCAACCGGATTACACGAATTTCAGCTCCAAGAGCTTTGGTCTGAAATAAGGCTTCCTTGACTAGTACTTCGCAATTTCCTAATTTTCGCGCTGAACCAATTATGCCTAAAACCTTCAATCGGATTCACCAGACTGTACAGGCAAGTGAGTCCTTAAGAGTATGTAGTTTGGTGAAACAACTGAGAAAGAATCTTCTACTCGGGTCAATGTTAGTATGTAATCTGAAAATTTCGAATATTCGGATCGTAATGTTCATCTTTGACCACAACATCATCAACTCGAGATGATGGAGAACCGTGATGAAGGAACTTAATGAATTCTGCGATTGCTTCTTCGGGACCTTGTGCCTGACATTCTACTGTTCCATCACGATTGTTTCGCACCCATCCAACAAGGTTAAGCTGGTTTGCTTTCTCACGAGTATAGACTCGAAAGAAGACGCCTTGAACGCGACCGTGGACAATGGCACGGATTGTACGCATGACCGTTTCCCTAACGCTATTAGGATGAACTTATCACCTATGAAGATTACTTGAACAGACTAAAGTTCCCATACAAATCCGGTTTCTAATGTGGTTAGAGCAAGTTAACTAATCACAAGTCATCGCCAGATTCGGAAACCTTAAATCACGCCAACCTCCAACCGCACAAAGAGAATCCAAAATGCCTCGCACCAGTAGTAAAAAATCACTGGATGTCACGATTGAAATTAACAACTATCCTGGCAAAATCGGACGCATCGATCTCAAAAATTGGGTCAAGGTTTGCCCCAACTGTTTTAGTCCCCACATCAAATCCCTCACCAATATCTCAGGCCCTATTGTCCAAGAACAATGGATCTGCTCTGAATGTAACTACGTTGGTCTTGCCATCGAAGTAAAAGTTGAAGACCTCATTCGGTTTCAAATTCAGAAACTCGCAATACAGTATAATGTGAACCCAAAAGTTGCTGCCAAGTAAAAAAAGTTAGCCGGTTTTTAGCTCGCAACCGGAAAAGCAACTTCGGCTGCGGCACCCATCAGGGTCTTGTGGAGTAAGTCCTTGTTCCGCGGATCAATCGCTACTAATCCGATGGTTCGAACGCCTAGCAATCGAGCCACCGTATCCGGAAGCAACGCATCCTTAAGATCTTGCTTATTGGCAATCGCCCAGATTAATGCCCCATCCGTCCATTTCTGAATGATTGAAAGTAATTTTCGTGTTGACATGACATTCTTTAGCGTCGAATCGGTCACCATTAGTACAACATCAGTTCCACGCAAGTAATCCTTCCACTTCGGAACCAATAATTCCTGACCTGGAAAATCCCATACCGCAATTTCGTAAGGACCAAGTTTGGCAGTTTGCATCTCTTCAACGTAAACAGCCATGGTCGCGACATGATTGAGGTTTGCTCGTTGGCTCATAAGCATCTTGAGGATGGTGGTTTTTCCGACTCCGCCTTCACCGAGTAGTACTACTTTTAGGGTTGAGACGATGGCCTCGTCAAGGATTGGTCCAAGGTTTTGGAAGATTTCGGAGTTTCGGGTGCTTTTGAAATCCCAGAGTTGTTTTGCGTACTTCTTTTTCATTGTTATAACTGCATTTTCGATTTTTTCTTGGAGAATTTCGTCTTTGTCTTGTTGATCGGCAACGAGTACAAGGATGAGATCGTTGTCGACGTATTTATGGATGAATTTCATGCCGTCTAAGAAAATAGGGACAAGAACATCAGAACCTGTGTCGCGTTCGATTTGGCGGAGAGACTGAATATACTCTGCAACGATTGGTTGATCCACTTCAATGGCCCAGTAGGAACGGTGGAATAGCTTGATGCCATTCCTTGTGAGTAACAGGACGTTATGGATCAACTAGATGCGCCTCCCAGGAAGTAAGCCCCGCTTTTCTCTTGGTGTTTTTATGCCCTTTAGGGCTTTAAAATCGTTTCATCTATGTCACTTGCCTTCGCTTACAATTAAACATTCCTTACATGTGTATCTAACCGAGTTTTTCCTGCTCTCTGTAAGGGTTAAGTCGCTATCTAGGTCCCTCTGGAAGTGCTGAGGCTTTGTGTCGCTTAATGAAAGTTTTCGTAACGGCATCCAAGTCTTTACGCTGGCTTTTGGTGAGCGGAGGCACCTCATGAGTGCTTAAAATATCATTAACTTGTTCTCGTGCCCGTTCTTGGCTAGTTAAGGCACCTTGGTCAAGCCAACTCTCGTAAGGTTGTCGATCTACAAGTTTTCCAGGCATGAAGTGCTCTTTGCGGAACCACGTGAGTGTGTGACGCAACCGTAAGAAATCACCTCCTTTGGTTCCGACATCTCTGAGTTCGTCTAATGCCAAGGTATCTTTATTCACTGTAATGCCGTTGATGAATCGTTTCACCATACCTGCGATCACATCATCG
Organism: Promethearchaeota archaeon; assembly: GCA_048937435.1. Classification (GTDB taxonomy): domain Archaea; phylum Asgardarchaeota; class Hermodarchaeia; order Hermodarchaeales; family Hermodarchaeaceae; genus Hermodarchaeum. The sequence goes on from JBHLNC010000117.1 coordinate 5,600, forward strand.
ATTACAATTTTTTCAAAACTTTGTGTACTCTCGAAGATGAGCATTCCTGCTCCAGCGATGTTGTTTAAGCCTGCCATTGCACCTAATAATAGACCGAGGGCAGCCTCATAGCCTGACTGTGCATCAGCACCTATTTTTGCATCTGACAATCCTAGATACCCGTGACTGGGGAGGTTGTAATGGTTAGCCATTTGGGCATAAGCGCAAGTTAGCATAATACTTTCAATGGCCCCTAAGCGCGCTGTACCGTATTGCATATCCACTGATGTGGGAGATCCTCCATAAATCACTGGAGATCCTTTTGCAGCTAATTGGGTGAGAACAACTCCACTAAGCGACTCAGCATTATGCAAAACTAGGGATCCTGCAAGTGTGATGGGTCCGGTTGCACCAAGTTGAGGCATAGATATGAGTTCTATAGGAATTCCGGCTTGAGCACCCAACAACAAATCATGAACAGTTAATTCACTCCATTGCAGGGGGGCTGAAGGGCAGGTGTCAAAAATTGCTAGAGGTTTTTCCCGGAGTTGTTTTTCGCCTCCTCTAATCGCTTCAAGCATGTGTTGCATGTCTTCAAACGCATCAAGAACAAAAGTTCCTGTAACAATTGGTTTCGTTGAATTCAGAAGAATCAGATACAGCCGATATCGATCTGCGAGGTTAATTGGGACATCATTTGGAATTACTGCTGTACTTTGAGCATCAATATAAGGCAGAGCATCAACAACACGAGCGAATTCAATGAC
>JBHLNC010000118.1:0-6292 GCA_048937435.1 Promethearchaeota archaeon
AAGGGTTGGGAATAGTACCTAAAGGAGCAATAGGTATTGAGGAGGGTAAAATAACCTTTATTGGGAAATCTACCGATTTAAACTATAAACAGGCTAATGTAATCATTGATGGTATAAATCATATAACAATGCCAGGGTTGATTAATGCTCATGCTCATACAGGATTAACACTCCTTAGAGGGAGTGCTCAAGACCTGCCTGAAATTGAGTGGATAAATAAAGGACTCGGGCCATTTGTTAAGCATTTATCTGAAGAAGATGTAATTCTAGGTTCAAAACTTGCAGTTTTGGAAGGATTAAAATCAGGTACAACTACATTTGCAGAATATGCAAGTAATGTCTCTACTTTAGTCGAGTCAATATATTTACCACTGCGGGTACGCGTTGTGGCAATTGAAACTATTAATGAAGTGAGTAAAGATAGAGCGCACTTAAAGCCATCAGATCTTTATGAATTTAATTATTCAAAAGGAGTACAGGCTTTGGCAAGAGCTAATGATATTCATCATAGATTTCAGGGGCAAGAGCTTGTATCCTCCATGTACGGTCCTCAAGCCTTAGATTTTTGTTCACTAGACCTCTTAAGGGAAATCAAACAGCAAGCAATAGACCGAGATTGCGGTATTCACATGCATGTGGCCCAAGGAGAACGTGAAAGACTCCAGATTAGTGGCCGATATGGTAAAGATTCCACAACAGTGGGTATTCTTGAGAAATACGATTTACTTAATGATAAACTCGTTGCTGCTCATATACATGATACGACTGTGAATGAACGATCATTAATGGTAAAAAGGGGAGTCAAAATGGTTGGGTGCCCTTCATCAATAGCATTGATAGACGGTATCGTCCCACCTCTTGGAGATTATGTAGAACTTGGAGGAAAAGCCGCGATAGGAACTGATCAAGCACCAGGGCCTGGGCATTATAATATATTCCAAGAAATAAGGATGGCTAGTATATTGACTAAAGTCCGTAATAAAAATCCAACTGCATTACCCCCTTGGCAGTCCTTACGACTAGCAACTATCGGTGGAGCGGAGGTACTAGGACTTGAAAAGAAAATTGGAAGTTTGGAAGTAGGAAAACAGGCTGATGTCATCACAATTGATTTAAAAAAGGTGAATATGACTCCAGTGGTAAGTAAACCATTTAAAAACTTTGTTCCAAATCTAGTGTATTCTTCTACGGGATCTGAGGTTGATAATGTCATCATTAATGGTGAAATGGTTGTAGAAAATGCTCAATTAATCAATGTTGACGAATTATCAATAATTCAAGAAGCAAACACTAGAGCACAGGATGTTTATAATAAAGCATCAAAGGATTGGACTGAAGCAGGATCAAAAATGGTTTCTTATTATCAAAAAGGCTTTTTGTAAGTCCCTTCTTTTAATGAAATGATTCAAAAAGAAGTACTATTCATCAAAAAAATTATAAAAAACTAGGTCTTCTATCTTATTATTTCTATATGAGGTTCAAATTGTGGTTAAACCAGCTGACATTTCTCTCTGGCCAGAAGCTATTCTCAAAACACTTGATTATCCAGAGATCCCTCTTTTTACCTATTTGGATAGGTCAGTTGAAGAATTTCCTAATAACATAGCACTTATCCTTGAAACAAATAGTTTTGATAAAGTAGCTCAAGTAACTTATCGTGAATTAGGGGAAAAGTCTGATAAGTTTTCAGCCTTTCTTGTTGATATGGGTATTAAACCTGGTGATAAAGTAGCTGTTTTTCTTCCAAACATGATTGAATTTGTAATTGCTTATTACGGAATTTTAAAATCAGGAGCTATTGTCGTTAGTCTTAATTTTCAATATCCTGTTAGTGAATTACAGGGTCAATTGATCCAGAGTGAAACTAAGGGGATTGTATGTGCTGATATGATATCAGGAGAAACAAAGCCATATAAAACATGTAAACAAGTTAGGGAGCTAGGAAAAACCCCTCTTGAATTTATTGTTGTAGCTTCTGTAACACCTTATTTGTCCAAAATTAAAGGGAAATTGGGTCAAAGACTTGGAAAAATAAGTAAAAAAGATCCCCGCGATATTACAATGACAGAAATTTATAAGAAGTACGATGCAAAAGACCGACCTAAAGTTGAACCAAATCCAGATGATGTAGCAGTTCTTATGTTTACAGGGGGAACTACAGGAACCCCAAAAGCAGCAATGTTAACCCACAGAAACCTTGTATGCAATGTGGAACAGATTGGAGCGTGGTTATACCCACCAACCGAGAAAGGTACAACAGTAGGATTAGCTCCCTTACCGTTTTACCATTCTTATGGAGCTACTTGTGCTATGAATTTAACAATGTGGGGAGGAAGTACTTTGGTATGTATGTTAGACCCGAGAGAGATCTCATTAATGCTTGATTTGCTTCAAAAATATCGGGTAGAACTATTCGCTGCTGTACCTACTATTTATATTGCATTACTAAACCATGCAAATATTAAAAAATATGATCTTAGTAATTTGAGGTTGTGTAACAGTGGGGCAGCTCCCCTTCCACTGGCAGTAATTCAAGAATTTCAAAAAAAGACGGGAGGAACTTTATCAGAAGGTTATGGGTTAACTGAAACCAGTCCTGTAACACATTCTACTCCAATGGCACCACCACCTGGGCAAGAAAAACCTTTGGCGAAAGAAGGATCAATAGGTATTCCCTATCCTGATACTGAGGTACTAATTATTGATATAGACACTTCTGAAATTCTTGGTCCAAACAAAGAAGGAGAGATCGCAATCCATGGTCCACAGGTTTTTGCTGGATATTATAAAAAGGAAAAGGAAACCCAAGCAGTAATGCGTGAAATAAATGGAAAACAATTCTTTTTGACAGGGGATATTGGTAAATATGATGATGACTTCTATTTTTACATTACTGATAGAAAAAAGGATATGATTGCTGTTGGCGGCTTTAAAGCGTATCCCAGAGAAATAGAAGATTTTCTTATTGCCCATCCGAAAATATCTAATGCAGCTTGCATTGGTGTCCCACATCCCAAAGTTGGAGAAACTGTAAAGGTTTTTATTGTCCCCAAAGCTGATGAAAATCTTACTAAAGCTGAAATTTTAACTTATTGCAGAGAAAATTTGGTAAAATATAAACAACCCTATAACGAGGATGCTATTGAATTCCGAACTGAATTACCGCTGACTCTAGTGGGAAAGGTACTTCGTCGTGCTCTTAAAGCGGAGGAGGATGCTAAACGAGGGATTTAAGAATTTTGTAAATTAAAATACGCCTTCCTCCAGTTGGTTTCACTGCTAGAGTATAATCACTAATCCGAAAATCTACTAACATTCCTGTATCTCCCTCAGTAAACTCTTTGATTAATGGTATTTTCTCCTCTTTCAGTAGTGCTTTTGTTACCTACGTATTTTCTTCACCAATCTTCAACGTTAATTTGGAATAACCAAATATTTCTGCTCCCCCTATCATTTTAGCTACAAAATTCTTTCTGCAGTGTTTCCCAACGGCTTCTTCTAGCTCTTTTATCATAGCTGGAATAGCAAGATCCGCAAATCTTGTTGGGCCAAATCTTTCTTTACTTTTAAATACCCTTTTCTCTCTATTTTGCGGTAAATATTGTACTAAAAAGACAGTCAAATGTATCGCTATGGGGAATTAAGATGCATTCTGCCTTTATATGAGTTTCATCCTCTGAAAAAACATCACATTCAATGAAAATCACTCTCGAATTTTTCTTTAAACCAGCTAACTCGTATTGTTCAAAGGAATCAAGAGTTCCTATTCGCAGAGACGGCTGTGAGGGAAGAGCAGCATTGATATTTAGAAGTATGTTCAGAGTAAGAATGTACTTTATTAGAATTATAGATCCTATCTCCTTAATCATATCCATAAACATTGTACTAAATTTAATTACTGCTTCAATATATCCAGCTGGAGGAGATTTTTAACTAAGAATTTCTGTAACAGCTTCTTTACTGAAAAGAACTAAAACAGTGTAAAAAATATCCGTGGTGTTATTAGCAGATGATATTGCAATTTTACTGGTAGGAAATCTATTCTTTAATAAGTTCGGAATAGATTAAATTGATGCCATTCTTACGGATGGAACCCTTACAGAGATTGGTTTTTCAAGAAATTCAGTGAGAGCGCTAGCAGCTTGAGATCCTCCCTTTGTTCCAAGTTCTTTTAAGATGTTTTTCTGGCTATCAGTTAATACTATTGTTTCTTTCTCACTCGGTGTTGTCACCTGAATCACTTCAGTGAATTTATATTGATCATCCCATTTAATGATTCTCATTTACAAAAACCATAAACTATTCTTAGGTCTATTATTGCCAAAAAAATATTCCACATTGGTTGATCTATCTCGTTAAGGCTGACTCTTTTCTTAAAGGTCAATCTAGCTAACAGAATCATAATACTGGGAATAACGGCCGTAATGGGAAAAAAAATCATATTAGAAACTATATAATAATGAATTTTTTTCAGTTGAAGCTATAAACAGGAGTCTGGGGCTATGAAAACGAAACATAAATTTGAATGGTACCAAGATATTTACGAGAAACTTCCCCAAATTAAGGAGGAAGCGTCCAAAACTGCAATTGACTTGGGTTTAAGGGAAATTGAGCAGGATTCTTTCGGATTGTACCCCGGAAGTTCTTCGTGTCCTGGTCCTTTACCTAATTATGTCCTCCAAGAAATCATTGATGCAAATAAACGCGTCATTCCAATGAGGAAGATCGAGGATGAATTACGAAATGTTATCAAGGATATTTATGGAGACGAATATGACACTGCTGCTACAAATACATGTGAATCAGCTATAAGAGTAGCTTTTGAGACATTAATGGCTCCACCGATATTAAGGGTAGGTACTACATACAGAGGGAGATTCATCTCCCCTTATGGTGAAGATTCTGAATATATTGTTGGTTATGGAAGACCATTTCCACCACGATATAAAAATGTCCTAGTTGATCGATCTGTAACCGGTGGTGAATTGGCTGTTGAGGCAAAATGCTTACCAAACCTCGATTCACTTCTTGTAAAACTTATTGGTACCAGATATGAAGTCCATGGTATTAAATCCAACCTTGTTCCACTGATGACCAGAACAGATGCCCAGAAATCATTAGAGAAAATCAGAATGGTTGCAGAAAAGCACATTGAATTGTTAACGGGTTTTGCCACTCTTGGGTATGACACTCCAGGATATGGATATGGAGAAAAAGATAAGAATGGTATTCCAGTTCTCAAAAAGGGATTTGGAAAGATTGCTGAAGAATTTGAGTTACCTTATCTTCTCGATGGGGGTGGTGGAGTTCCAGTTATTGGTCTTGGGCCAGACGATGTTAATGGAGACATTATGATGTGGAGTATGGATAAAGCAACAAGAGCTCCAATCTGTGGTCTGATTGTAGGGAAAGAAGAAGCTATGGTTCCTGTTCGCAAAGGATTAGGATTAGGAGGGCAAAGATATGGTGAAGTGTCTTCCCATGGAAAAGCTCGTTATTCAATGATGGATCCAGGAAGAGATGCTGTAGTGGGATTGATTGCTGTATTAAAAATGCTTCATGACAATCCTGAGAAAATCACTCGACCGATAGATCAGTATCATAAAATAATTGTAGAAGCATTCAACTCTTTTGAGCCGAGAAGGTTTCAAGAGAAATTTATCATCACTAAAAGTTATACAATGGGAGGAACTGAACTAAATTATGAACAAACCTGGGAAGGCAACGAATTTGGGATACCAATTTTCAATATGGAAGACATGTTCGCGAATACTAATCCAATGATTGTTGCGCTTGATGAAATGGGAGTTGGACTTGGTGCGACTATCTACAGTGGGAATATGTTTCTAACGCCTGGGCTTGGGACACTTGATGAGGAGGGAAATTTAATCAAGGAAAACGCAACCATTGCAGTACAAGCCTTAGTCAAATCGGTTGAGATTACTTGTAAATTTGCTGGTTTAGTAGATTGAGAAAAAAAGGTGGTTTGTGTTAGAATGCCAAAAATTGTTGAGCTAAATCAAATAAAACAAGTTTTAGGGAAAATAGATCCTCTTGCCCTAATCGAGGAGGGATTTATTGCCTATTCCCAAGGGAAAGTTGTTGTACCTCCTGTAGGGGAGATGATTTTCAAGGATCCGCCAGGAGATTGCCATATAAAATATGGTTACATTAAAGGTGGGGATTTTTATGTTATTAAAATTGCTCAGGGATTCTATGATAATCCAAAAATTGGATTACCTTCCATTAATGGTCTTAATTTATTATTTAGTCAAAAAACTGGAGAAATAAT
>JBHLNC010000119.1:0-6272 GCA_048937435.1 Promethearchaeota archaeon
TACACCTATAACACACTGGAATATAGGGAGTTCCCGAGGTGGAATAGAGCACAACTCAACACCCCCTACCGTTGAGCAGGCAACCTATCTCCCCTCACTGCAATCACCAAACCACAATATTTCACCATAAGATACACAACGACGTGAAAACGAGGAACAATCACCGGCGACAGGAATCGGGGTATCCTTCCCTGTGTCTTTCATTCCCCTCTCCCCCTCTCCTCCTTTATGTCCTCGTTCTGGACGCCCCGTTCCCGCTATCGGGTGACGCATACTGCGTCACCCATTTTTTTTCGAAATTGAATGTACCCAAACCTAATATGAGTCAATGAGGGCTAAGGCTTACTAGGATGGAAATCACTCAAGTCAGCATTGGTGATTGAAGTATGGAAGATGTTCGGATAATCCTTTCAGCGTTATGGGTGGCATTGATGTTGACGTATTTTTTAGGGGATGTCTTGCGAATATTTAGCGGTGATTTTGTCCCAGGAGAAATGGCTGGCGAGAAGGCGACGCAGCGATCCTGGTTTATTGCAGCCTTGGTGATGCTGATCCCGATTGTGATGGTCGTCTTTACGCTGGTTTTGCCCAATCCTGTTATTGGCTGGATAACGATCATCTGCGCCATATTTCTGTTGCTGTTCAATCTGGCAGGACTTCGTTCCTACCCCTCACATTATGACAGATTCCTGATTATTGTGGGACTTATCTTCAATATTGTCACTGTGTGGTATGCATGGTGTTGGGTAATCGGATTGTTCTAATAACCCCCATAGCACTCGCAAATTATCTAGAACTATGACAAAAACACTCTATTGCCTCTTTCAGTAAAAAAGTAGTAAAAGAGACCCTTCTGTCCAGTAGGCTGTTCGCAGATTGTCCTAACTAAAACCAGTAACAAATTGGCTACTTAAGGACAATCGCTTCTTCAGGACAGTTTTCCACACAACTTTCACAGTCGACGCAAGCGTCAGGGTCTGTGACTTTAGAGAGGTTACTTTCCAAGGTGAAACATTCACTGGGGCAGACATCAACACAGGTGCCGCAGCCAGTGCATTTTGCTTTATCTACAACTGGTGGCATGATTTCTTCTTCCATCTTTGATTTTCTGATCCTCGATCCCCACTGAATCGGGGCTTAAGGATGCCGTTTCCAACATAGCTTAAGTATTTTAACTGTTACACTCAGTCAAAGTTTCCCTATACATAAGCGTAATAAGAACCATAGGGACAACTCCCTATCGCGACTATTTTTTATGGAGATGAATATAATGCCGTCAAAACCCGAACGGGTATTTTCTAAGGATGCTCCTAAACCAGTTGGTCCGTATAGTCAGGCTATCCGTGCCGGTGATTATCTTTTCGTGGCAGGTCAGGTTCCCTTCAATCCAGCAACGAATGAAATGGTGACAAGATCAATCACAGAGTCAACTAAGCAGTGTATGAAGAATATCAAAGCTATTCTCAACGCTGCTGACGCTAGTCTTTTGGATATTGTTCGAACCACGATCTACCTGACGAAAATTGAAGATTTTGGCGATGTCAATGAAGCCTATGCTAGTTTCTTTGATTTGAATCCGCCAGCTCGAACGACGATTGGTGTCGCTGCTCTTCCCGCAGGTGCTCCGATTGAGATTGATGTGATTGCATATTCTCCGAAGAAATGAACCCGATACTCTGAGGAATAAGCTCTAGACTTATATCACAACAGGTTTGCATGCTATAGCATGACGCGTCTACACACAGAACTCTGCGACCTCCTCGAGATACCAACACCGATAATTCAGGGTGGGATGGGACCATATAAGACAGAAGACTTGGCCATTGCTGCTACGAATGCAGGTGCACTTGGTATGATTAGCAGCATAGGGATGGCAGCAACCCTTCTTCCTGAAGCTGCACCTCTGGATGCAAAGCGTATCTTTGGTGATGATCCGCCCGCAGTAATATTACAAAAGTCCATTGAGGTTGTGGCGAAACGTACCAAGTCCACTAATGGCATTTTTGGTGTGAATGTTCCCGTTTCAACCGAGTTCCTTCCCGCCTCGGAACTGTTTGTCAAGCAAGTCATTGAAGCGCGAAATGCTGATTCTGATATTGAAAAGAGATTACGGGTTCTCATCACTTCTGCTGGAAATCCCACTCCTTGGGGCGAGGTGAAGAAGCATGGTCTGATTTGGATGCACGTTGTCCCATCGGTTTACCATGCCAAGAAGGCCGAACGGGCTGGATGTGATGTAATCATTGCGTCCGGGCATGAAGGAGGCGCCCATGTTTCTTGGGAACCAGTACATTCCATGGTCCTCATCCCCGCAGTGGTCCGCGCTGTGCAAACACCCGTAGTTGGTGCTGGTGGTTTTTGTGATGGACAAACACTAGCGGCTGCATTATGCCTAGGCGCAATTGGAATCCAAATGGGCACCCGATTCATCGCCACCCAAGAAAGCGATTTTGAACCCGTATGGAAGCAGGCGATTCTTGACCGAGAAGAACGCCAAACCCTGGTTGGTCGAGGACTCTTCGGTCCAATGAGGTTTCTCCGAAATAGGCGGGCAGAGATGCTGGTGGAACAAACACTCAAAGACGTGCCTAGTTTCTACCTTGGTTCTCCTGTGGAGTCCAATGAAACCATCCTCGATTTAGAGAGAGCAGGGTTTCTGGACCTCCTTGATCAGAAATCGGACCAAGCATTAATGTTCGCGGGTGAAGTGACTGGTCGAATCCAAGACCTCCCGACGGTCTCCGAGCTTATCGCCTCCGTCATCACAGAGGCTGAATCCGTTCTGAAAGAATTATCAACAAAATACCTAAAATCCTAATAACATCGGATGCTAAAGTCCTGACCCTTTGAATTGCTGGGTTCGGTGCCAACGTAAATGGGCCTCGAGTTTATCTTTTGGCACAAAGCGCTGACAAAGCCGACATTTTACAAATCCCTTCGATACCATTTCAAGGGCATACCTCCGGCGTCGAAGGTCAGCCACTCGACCAATGTAATCAGCTAACGCAAAGATGAGAAATGTAGCAGGTAGAAACAGAAACGCTGGGAGTAAAACTGTTGAACTCGCTCGCATTGTCCGATCCCCATCATTCGGAATCGATAATACTGTCGAAGTTGGATCGTTGACGATGATAATCTCTGCTCCCACACGGTAGAAATCAAAATTCGAAACTACAATTTCAATTGGCCGTTCTATAGGATTCCACACAATCCATGGCTGTTGGATTGTACTAGTGTATGAAAATCCCACTAAAATGGGTCGATAGGGTTCGAAAACGAATCCACTCCCGAGGATCTCCAGACCAGGAATAAATGGGTCAATATCCGCTATATCCACCGAGTCCATTCCTGAACCCATGATATTACTATCCCATACTAGATCGGACCTCCAGCGACCTCCCTCATAGTAGAGCGTTACCACTTCTTGATCCATCACGAAAGCGATTTCTGAGCTTCTCGTTGAAGGAATGATGTTTCCCACAGCTATTGATCGAATGATGTACCCATAAGGATAGAGAACTTCCGATTCCCAAAGACCACCACTGTATGTAAGAGAATGCACTCCGGTGGCGAATCCTGCGGTCACAATTTCATCACCAGGGTGCGTTATGTTCACATCACCAGTAGCCACACAATACAATGGATTTGAAAACACTGCAACTTGGTTAATCTGCCAGGTCACATTATTCAAGCGGTTAACAACATAAACCTGTCCGATGGCAGTGCTTGTCGTCGAATTGAAAAGCTCACCAACGATAGCCACCTCCAAGGAAATTGAATTGGCAATAATCTGTCCTGACGCCACAGCATAGGTTGTCCACACAGGAGCTGACCACGGTAAATACCCTATCACATCTGATGTCCAACCAGACCCCTCTTTTGCTATCAAAATAAGCATTCCACTCTGTGATATAACAATGAGTTCGTCGCCTTTCTGGTCGCCATCAAAGTCACCAATACTCAATGTCACCAATGGATCGATTTCCCAATTTGATTTCGAATATACGGTCTCTTCCCACGAAAGTGTCGTCAGACCACCAATCACATTAAGATGAGACGGGGTAAGAAAGGCCATTTCAAGACCAGGCTCAGCAACTTCTAACTCGCCCACCACAACTTGACCTGCTTCTATCGTTGAGTACCCATTCGTGACATATCGGTCACGAAGGCCAATCCAGTTACTAGTAAACAGTATGATAATCAGGACCAGCCAAATGACAAACAGGTAGGTCTTGCGGAAGCGAACCACTCAACGTCACCCTCACACCGTTAGGATATTACAACAAAGTTCAACCTTAAATACTCTCCACCTTGGGCACCTAGCTCAAACAGCATCTCTCATTGCTAGGTTCATTCCTAGAAAGAATGATAAATCACATTATCTAACCCTGACTTAGCTTGGATGGCATAATGGGTGACAGAGTTTGATTAAAGGTAAACTGGTAACGCTTCGTGGCTTTGAACTCAAAGATGTTGAAACGATACTTGCCCACTTTAACGATCTTGAACTCCGACAATTCCTTGGTGGACCTATTCCTGTTTCAAAGGAAGAGGAAGAACAATGGATTCGCAGCACGTGGGAAGCCCGACAAAAGGGAACAGAATACACCTTTGGCATTGAAGAGAACAAAAAAGGATTACTTGTCGGTTCATGCAGTTTGTTTGACGTTCATTCCATCAATCGCACAGCTGAATTGGGTATCGCCATTTGGAACAAACCCTACTGGGGCAAGGGCTTTGGTTCTGAAGCCATTCAACTGATTTGCAGCTATGGTTTTTACTTGATCAACTTACACAGCATCTTTCTCCGTGTTCATGATTTTAACAAACGAGCTATCCGCGTTTATGAAAAGCTTGGGTTCCAACATGTGGCCCGAAAACGTGAAGCTGTGTTTATTGATGGTAAATATCGCGATGTTCTTGTAATGGATATTCTCGAGGATGAATTCCGCAAGCTTTGCCCTCCTGCACCTCCTTTCATTGATTCAGCGGGTGAATAATGTGCTTGAAGGAAAATCAGTTCGCCTGCGCGGATTCGAACTTGCTGATGCTCCAAAAATCTTGGAACACTTCAATGATATTGAAATCCGACGCTTCATGGATATGCCTGCTCCGCATTCCCAAGAACAAGAGGAACAGTGGATTCGCAATACCTGGGACGCCCGTAAAACCGGTCGAAGTCACTTCTACGCCATTGAACATAAACAATCTAGGCAACTCATTGGAGGCTGTGGGCTTTTTAGCATTGAAAAAATTACCCGACGCGGAGAACTCATGATCGTCCTTTACAATAAAGAGTATTGGGGACAAGGATTCGGAACCGAAGCTCTCCAGCTGCTCCTTCAATTTGGTTTCAAACACATCAATCTCAAAGCTATCTTCCTTTACACGCATGATACGAATAAACGTGCCCAACGGATTTATGAAAAACTTGGATTCAAGTCCGGTGGACGCCGTCGCCAGGCTTCGTACTTCGAAGGAACCTACCATGACCTGCTTTACTACGATTTGCTGGCTTCGGAATTTCAAGGCTAGACTAAGCCTCTGCTCGTGCAAAGAGAATGGTTCCAACAGCAATCATCGCAAGTGTGAAACCTACAATGACGCCCAAGGCTAGAAGGATTCCAAAGGGTCCCAGTATGGGCGTTATGTATCCTACTAGACAGAATCGTAGCAATTCCACACCGTAAAAGAGTGGGTCAAAGAGCATGACAATCTGCAGTGGTAATGGTGCTGTGTCAATTGGGAAGAAGACTCCCGATAGCATGAATAGGGGCCACATCACAAAGGTTGTGATAAGTTGAAATGCATGAAAATCGGTAAGGGCTGAGCCAATCGCGACACCTAACCCAACGAACCCGGCAGTAATCAAGAGCATAACACCCACTGCGCCAAACACACCTAATGCGAATCGATAATCGAGCATGTAAGCGCCAAGAAGTGTTGAGATTATTAAGATCAGAAATCCCTGAATCGATGCTGTCAATGCTCCACCAAAGATTTTTCCACTAATGATGCTGGTTCGACTTACAGGAGCCACAAGCATTTCTTTGAAGAATCCAAATTGTCGATCGAAAATGACTGAGACTCCGGAAAACACTGATGCAAACAGAAGGCTCATTGCAATAATTCCGGGTGCAATGAAGGTGAGGTAACTACCTCCAAGTGCTCCCCCAAATAACCCCCCAATACCAAAACCGAGTATTAGTAGGAAGAAAAAGCTCTGGGCGATGGAGGCAATGAGTCGGGATTTTGCTCGCCAGAAACGTTTC
>JBHLNC010000120.1:0-6212 GCA_048937435.1 Promethearchaeota archaeon
TTTCGAATAAACTGGTTTAAACGTAACATCGGTAACTTTTTTTAAGCTCTACCGAATCCTCTAGTTCTGGTGATTTAAGTGAGCCCTGTTGGTGTTGGTGTTATTGGTGTTGGTGCGTGGGGAAAAAACCATGTTCGTGTTTTTTCTGAGCTAGAAGAAGCCATTCTTGTAGGAATTACAGATCGAGATAACCAAAGGGCAAAATCCTATGCACAACAGTTCAATACTACTCACTATACAAGCGTTGAAGAATTATTGAAGCAGGAAGATGTTGATGCTGTTACCATATGCACTCCCACTGTGACGCATGCGGATCTAGCTTTGCAGGCAATTGATTTTGGAAAACACCTATTGTTGGAAAAGCCCATGACTGATACCGCACAACAGGCACAACGTGTAATTGATGCGGCTAAGTCAGCAAATACCACTTTGATGGTCGGCTTTGTGGAACGATTTAATCCTTCTGTCGAGACCGCAGCTCAGATTATCGATGATGAGAAAATCGGTGAATTAGTATTGGGTTCCGCACGAAGGCTGGGCCCATTTGTGCCAGGTCGAGTAGCAGATATCGGGATAATTAAAGACATGGCCATTCATGACATTGATATTGCTCGATTTCTTGCGAAGCAAGAAGCTACGTCAGTTTATGCAATTGCAGGTCAGCTCTATCACAAGTATGAAGATCATGCAAACCTCGTAATTCGCTTTAATGACAAACCAACCTTTTTCCTTGAATGTAATTGGTTGACGCCACAAAAAATGCGAGGGATGAATATTACTGGTTCCCAAGGAGTGATATCCTTAGATTACATTTCTCAAGAAGTAGCCCTTGGAACCAACCAACAGATGCGAAAATGCACTTCGCAATGGGATGAACCTCTAAAACGCGAACTTTCTCACTTTATTAAATGCGTCTCAGAAAACCAGAATCCTGTAGCTTCAGGATCTGATGGATTGGAGGCTCTCAGAATTGCAGAAGCGGCATTAAAAAGCGCCCGTACAAAAAGCATAATCTACCTTGAGGAGTTTCGGATCAATTGAAGTTGAAATCAAAAATTCATCCGTCTTCAATTATTGAGAGAACTGTGAATCTCGGAACAGAAAACACCGTAGAGCCTTTTGTATTCCTCAGAGGCGAGATTAGGACTGGAAAAAAGTGTTATTTTAGCACTGGATGTAATATTCAAGGCCCTGCAAAAATCGGTTCTTCTGTTTTCTTTGGTGAAAGGGCGTCAGTTGGGTTCCCTAGTCAACGCCAGATTATACACTTTCAAGAAGGAAAGACTGATTCACCCGTGGCAGGTTCTGCGGTTACAAAAATTGGAAACCACTGTATCATCCGAACAGAATCTGTCATTTATGCAGGTTCACAAATTGGTAATAATGTCCGTATGGGACATAATACGTTAATTCGTGAAAAGGTCACAATTGGTGATAACACTCTTGTTGGAACAGGCGTTGTGATTGATGGAAATACTTCGGTTGGGAAGAATGTCTCGATTCAAACCAACGTTTACATCCCCTGGCAGACAATGATTGAGGATCATGTTTTCCTCGGTCCCAACTCTATTCTTACCAATGACAAATATGTCATGCGTAAGGATTACGAATTAAAAGGTCCAATTCTACGGAGAGGAGTCAGTGTTGGGGCAGGAGCGGTGATATTACCAGCGATTGAAATTGGTTCTGAAGCAGTGATTGGAGCAGGAGCTGTTGTAACCAAGGACGTCCCTCCAAAGGCAATTGTCTATGGTGTACCTGGTCGCATTCACTCTTCTGTTCCAGACACATGGAAGATTCCTATGGAATGAATAGTCCCTTGGTTTCTGAGGTCTGTAAAATCCTTCGGAATTTGTGAGATGTGTTTTTGATTTGTAAGTAAGAGAATGCTTAAATACGTGAAAAGAATCGACAACACGATACCTGGTTTCGGTGTGTGTACCTGTGAAGACTAGAGCCTTATTCCTGTTACTGATACTCTGCGTTCCAATGGTTTTTGCATTTATACCACCCACTAACGCGAATTCTTCTCACTTGGTTATTGCTGATATCCAGCGTAATGTCAATTTCCAAGAATACGGTGTACTTCTCATAACGGATATCATCACCGCTGTTAACTCAGGTCCCGTGCCCGTGTTCTTTGTAGAAATTGCTTATCCTATTTCTGAATTTGACACCGTTAAGATGTTTAATGCTGTAACAGAAGACGGAACAGACCAATTGTGGGAAAGGATCACACGCCTTGGTCCAGACTGCACTGGGTGGCGAGTCTATCTTCCAGAACCAGTAATGCCAAATCAAACGGTTATATTCGAAACCCAGATGGCATTGGCTGGATTAACTACACAGGATTCGGTTAATGCTGTGGCAACCTTTTCGCCTAAACCTACCAGTCCTTACCTCATTCAAAGTTATACCACCACATTAACGTATCACACGGCGTTAACTGCACCCTCTCAAAGAGAGTGGACGGGAAGAGACGTTCAGCCTTATACCTTTGAATATTCTACAGTTGTTCTCGATCATATCGTAAACGATTACACACCGCTCATTACGTACTTAGAGCTTAAGCGTACATATTCCATTGATACGTGGGGCTACATTTATGCCCACGAAAGACACACTTTCCGTCTTGATAGCCCTAACCCTCGATTTGATAATCGGGAACGATTGTGGACAAGTATAGAGATATCATTGCCTCCTGGGAGTGAATTTCTTAGGACCTTTGATAATTTAGCTAACTTATCAAGCAGTCATATAACTGAACCAACAAATGCAACTCACCCAGGAACACTTAGCGTTGTTTTCGGATATTTTCTCGAAAGAGGTGACGTTTACCAATTTTTTGTTGAATACCGAATTCCGCTCGACTTCCATCAACTCGTCATGCAAACAGGTCAATTTTTCAAATTTAATCCCTATTCCGAAGAAACTTGGCTCATTGAAAACCAGATTACTGAATTCATTCTTCCTCCAGGTAGTTGGCTGCAAGCAATTCCAGTTGGATCAGATGTTTCCATTTCTTCAACCGGCCAATATATGGTTAGTTACCATGACACAAATGTAACATCATTGCATAAAGCCCAGATTAACTTCAATTACATTTATCCAATCCCACCCACCCTTGCTCGACCAATGGTGTTCTTCATCATTGTAGTTATCATCTCTTTGATGTATATTGTTGTACGACGTAGTCCTTATTTCCGTGAAGAAGAGGAAGATGTTGTAGTTGTAAGGGATGTTGACCCAGTCATTCTTGGAGAATTTTGTAATTTGTACGGAGAAAAGATTGCCCTATTACTTCAAACAGAAAGGCTTGAACAGAGTATGTTACAAGGTAAAATCTCCAAACCCAGATATCGAAAGGAAAAGAAGAATTTTGAACGTAAGATTAGAACTCTTAACGGCGAATTAGCCAATAGAAGTCAACAATTAATCGCGGCAGGGGGTAATTACGAGTCGAGTTGTAACCAACTGGAAATATTAGAAGCCGAACGTATCAGTGCCATTGAAGCACTCCATGCCCTCGAACAAAGATACCGTCAGAAGCGAATTACGGCTCAAGTTTATCAGAAGCTACAGAAAGACCTTCAAAAACGCCGAGATAGAGCAGTATCACGTATGGATCGAATCCTACTTGGTCTTCGCGAAGAATTAAACGAGTAGACCTCTGTTTACAACGCCGAAACACTCAATAAGTCCCAACGAAAAGGGTTTCGCGTTAGGATAGTAGCCCGGTAGTGTAGGCAAATTCAGAGTAGTTTTCTTTGAATCAGCATAATGGTCAATCATCCGGGGCTTTGGTGCTGTAATCATAAAACAGCGAAGATACCCCGGGACCGCGGTTCGAATCCGCGCCGGGCTACCATTTTACTGTTTCTTACTCATTAGGGACGGATGCCAATGTGTTGTTTTTGCCTTTTCTGCTTGAGTATCCCATTCTGCAAGGATTTTTACAGCTTCACAAGCTGTCTTGCTAGCTTCTTCTTCACCTGCAATAGCAAATTCATCAGTTTCACGATTAGCAAATACTGTGCAAACTGCACCAGCTCTAAGCCCGAAAAGGTTTGATAGCGTAAATATTGTTGAGCATTCCATTTCGAAATTTAGTACTCTGGCAGCCTGTAAATCGGGGAGGATATTCTTCATTGAAGACTGCCAATAATTGTTGAACCCTGGTCGCCCTTGCCCCGTGTAGAAACTATCTGTGCTACAAGTAATTCCAACATGGTATCGATAACCTAAACTTTCAGCTGCTTCAATCAAGGCCTGTACTATTTGATAATGGGCTACAGCGGGATATCGTGGTGTTACGTATTGTACACTGGTACCATCGTTTCTTACAGCACCAGTTGAAATGATCAAGTCACCACATTGGATATCTTTTTGGATTGCCCCCGAACTCCCTACACGAATGAAAGTTTTCGCACCGATTGTGGCTAGTTCTTCAATGGCAATAGCAGTGGCAGGGCACCCAATTCCGGTTGAGGTCGTTGATATTTGTGTGTTCTTATAGATACCAGTGTAGGTTACGTAGCTTCGTTTGTGTGCCATGCTTTTTGATGAATCCCATAGTTTTGATATCAAAGTAGCACGAACAGGATCACCCGGTAACAGTACTGTTGGTGCAATATCTCCGGGTCGTAGTCCGATATGGTACTGCATTTGATCAGCCGTTTCAGGTCGGCTTGCTGATTCCCATTTTTTCATTCCTCCACCCTCAAGGTCTTCGATTTATCGTGTCCCGCGTCGATAACTTGGACGAACTTTTCGTACTGTTTTTTCCTCGCGTTCTTCAATTTTATTTTCGCTGATAAGATAATCAATTGCTTTGTCTAATTCATCACGACTGATTTCAAGAGAATTAGCAATTTCGCCCCGTGTTTGACCTTCATTATAGTTTTCAGTGATTTTTGTAAGTAGCTTTTCACCTAGGTAAACATGTTTACCCTGTGAGATGAGGATGAATCCTTGAAATCTGGTGACTCTTGAGCTAGCCATTCGATTTAATTCTACTTCGATTTTTGCTGGAGTTTCATCAAGGTGTCGAGCTAATTCAACGAGAGTTATTCTTTCGGCTTCTTCTAATTCGGTCTTTAGGTTACTTACAAAGATTCTTCGACGATAGAAGATGACTAGGCCAATGAAAAAGATGAGTGAAATCAGAAAAATCAGTATGCCCCAAATTAAAACCGGATTAACAGAGAATGCCACCTGAATTGCCTGAATCAGACTAGTAGTGTTCTGTGATTGAAAGAAGAGGACATCTATTATGATGATAATAATTGCTATTCCCAAAATGACAGCCATGAGTTTTGATAGAGCGGATTTTAATGACATTCTAGTACCTCAGGCTAAACACTAATCGGCTATCCTATGTAACTAGCACTTTCTGATTCGTCTCGTGGTTCTTGTCGTTCCCGCTGTTGTAATAGATGGTATTTAACTTGATCAAAGATGCCTTTCATTTCTTCGATTTTTTGTTCAAGCTCTGAAACATCTGCTTTGATATCAAATCGATCATTCAGCACTTCAATTATTAATTTTGATGCTCGTGGATCAAGCCGGAGTAACGGAACAGTTTCTGCCAAAAGGCAAACGCCTTCTATTCCATATTTGAGTTTAGCCCAAGCGGGTATCACACCATTAGCCCCGTTTATCACTCCATCTGACATGGGTACAATATAGTCTAACTCAGTGAAGAAATCTTGAAATTTTGACCCTGTAGATGATACGAATACCTTAGGAGTTTCCGGATATTCACCGGGAACATAAGCTCCAGTTGCGACAACTTTTGACACATTTAATTTTTTGAATGTCTCTGCGATTCGATCGGAGAACTCGTATATTCCTTGTGATGTGGAGGGCTGAAAGTCGCCTGATACCAGTAAAATGTCTTGTTTCAAACCTGAATCTCTGTGAAGATAGATTTGGCACTCGGGGATTTTCATCATTCCTTCTTCATCTATCATCACATGGGGAGGAAAATCATCAGACAATACTTGCAAAATTGGTTCGGCGTTAAGACTCCGAATCAAGACTTCAATCGCAAGTTTCCCAACACTAGCGATGCCTGGCATCCCAACTAGCGCAATTGGATCTTTAATATCGGTGACCTTTTTGAGCCAAATGATTTCAATCATAGTAGGTCCCTGCAGGACGTTTAGGCTTCCCGAAGATTGGATTTAAACTTTATGTCCCATATCTTTTGG
>JBHLNC010000121.1:0-2501 GCA_048937435.1 Promethearchaeota archaeon
GCGTTACATTGACTATCATCCATCATGATAAACCTCATGTTTGATTGTGTCGTGGAGTCTTTACGTACGTAAAGGGGAGTTGGTTGGTTGCTCTGGTCTCGTTAAAAAACATTTGGTTGTTTGGTTCTGACTACACCAACGCACTATAACCACCTTTAATTCGGCGATAGAAATCACTTTGCGACCACACAGAGAAGCTACTGATTGAATTTTAGACGCTTGAAATAGAAAGCCTTAAGCAAACCTAACCGCAAATAAGGTGAGAGGTTTTGTCAATGGGTGTAATCAAAGTTATTGAACTGGTAGGTAACTCGAAGAAAAGCTGGGAAGACGCCGCCAATCAAGCTGTCATGACTGCGGCGAAAACCATTCGTGGCCTGACGGGTGCAGATGTCGTCGGCATGACCGCTGTAGTCAAGGACGGGAAAATCGTCGAGTACCGCGCCACCGTCAAGATTGCCTTCATGATTGAAGACGTCAAAGGGTAACTATCCATTGAGAGGGATGCATCGTCGTCCCTCATCTTTTTCTTTCTTACTGCAGCGGATCCCTGAATTAGAACTGAATTTCTTCCTAATGGAAACACAGAATAAGCTCATTCCAGTAAATATCTGCCCAACCAATTGAGGGTTTCATATGGCTGAAGAGGCTGATGTCTATCGGGCATTGCAGCGACACATGGATACATTTCCTATTAGATTTCCTAAACGGGAAGGTGGAGCTGAGATACGTCTTCTTAAAATACTTTTCACACCACAGCAAGCAAAAATCGCTACTAAGTTGAAGTGGTCTGTTCGTCCTTCGGAAACATTGGATGTAATCTATCCTCGGTTGAAAGAGATTGGACTATCAAAAGAGAAATTGGAAGATAAACTGGATGAGATGGCTAGAAAGGGTCTAATTTATTTTCATAAAGATGAGGACACCAAGTATTATGGTAATGCCCCTTGGGCTATCGGTATCTTTGAACTCAAAGTGGACAAATTAACAAAAGACCTCGTCGACGAGATAGATCAATTCTATAGTGCACGACCTCTTCAAGAAATTAAGAGAACAGGAATCGGACAACTTCGAACCATTCCGGTTGAACAGAGTATAAAACCAGAAGACAGTGTGGCTAACTATGACAACATTCGAGAACTTATCGAAAAATCAGACGGACCTTTCATTCTAATCAATTGCGTTTGCCGCCAATCCAAGGATATCAAGGGTGAGCCCTGTAAGGCAACTAATCGACGAGAACTTTGTATTGGGATAGGTGAATTTACGAAACAGTATCTTGACTTGGGTTGGGGTCGAGAAGTTTCAAAAGAAGAAATATTAGAGATGATTCGACAAAATGAAGAGGAAGGATTGGTCTTACAGCCCAGTAATTCTCAAGATATTGAATTTCTCTGTAGTTGTTGTGGTTGCTGTTGTTTAGGGCTTGCGGGAGTGAAAGGTGCTCCTCGTCCTGTGGACTATTTCACAACCAATTATTATACAGAAGTTGATGCTGATTTGTGCAGTAGTTGTGGCACCTGCGTTGAAGTATGTCAGATGGACGCAGCAACTCTTGCAGATGGAATTGCCACTATTGACCTTGATCGATGTATCGGGTGTGGTGTGTGTGTGGCGAATTGTCCTTCGGAAGCAATGAATTTGGTTAAGAAGGAGAAGGAACATGTCCCACCTGAAACGTTTGAAGACTTGTTTGTTCAAATAGAACAAAAAAGAAGGGAATTAGATAAGGCAGCAAAATAGCTTTCTACTGCCAGATTATGGCTCAGCTTCTTCTCAATTAGCCACGTCCGCCACTGAGTCGACCATCAGACATTGTGAAGTGTCGGTCTGCATACTTGATGAGTTCTTGGTCGTGAGTGACTACAACGAAGGTGATTTTTTCCTGTTGGTTGAGTTTGCGAAGGAGTTGCATGATAGTAGTACCAGTTTTAGTGTCGAGATCTCCAGTAGGTTCATCGGCGAAGACCACTTTGGGTTTGTTGACCAGGGCACGGGCAATGGCGGTTCGTTGCTGTTCGCCACCTGAGAGTTGACGTGGAATGTGGTCTTTCCTTTCTACCATCTCCACTGCACGGATAACATCCATTGCTTTGTCTTCGATGTCTTGACGGCTAATGTCGGTGGGCCAAAGGGGTGCAGCGACGTTCTCATAGACAGTCATGGTAGATATGAGGTTGAAGAGTTGGAAAATGAAGCCGATTTTTTCCTGGCGGATTTTGGGAAGGATTCGTTCGTCGATGACAGTGAGATCCATTTGATCAAAAATGATTCGTCCGTCAGTGGGTCGATCGAGTCCAGAAAGTACGTTGAGCAATGTGGTTTTGCCGCAACCACTTTTACCTTCGATAACCAGGAATTCACCGGAACGTATCGTGATGTTGATATCGCGTAAGGCGTGGATGATTTCACGACCACGTCTGTATTCCTTCTCAACTTTTTGTGCAACAATAATATCCTCAGGCATGATTTCTTCACTTCCATCTTCATTCGGGACGCGT
>JBHLNC010000121.1:2601-6178 GCA_048937435.1 Promethearchaeota archaeon
AATACGATAAATCGTCGGGTTGTTCGTAGACTAATTCGCCAGGCTTTGAAGAAAATTCTAAGCACCATTTTATTTCCTCCGAGGTCTTTTCTCCTAATATGACCATATTGAATTAGGTCTGGTCGCTAGTGTCTTTCGACAGACTCCTTTTAACTGCTTTTACTACCTTTGAGACTCTAGTCTTCTTCCGTGATACGCGCAACGATATCATGAGCGTATCCACTCACCATGCGAGAAGCCAGTTGAATCAGCAGCGTAACGATCAGAACAGCTAAGCAAAGCACAATGATGTTCGGATAAATGGAACTTGTGATTGAATAGAGGTATGGGAGGAAATATTTCCATAGGAGATAAATCGCGTATAGTCCCGCGAGGGCAAAGAAGACCACCGAGAAGGAGAAGAGTGTGAGGATTACCTGTCCATCACGGCTTCCCGTAGTAACTTTTCCTATGCCTTCTCCTAGGACGAAACCTTTGACTTTGTTGTGAAATCGGATGAAGAAACCAAAGAATGCAATGAAGATTGCAAATGCGATGGCCCCGCCTATTAGCATCAGGAAAATTACAATATCGGTATTCCCACTGATGAAATCCCATATTCCTGTTATTACCAGGAGATATCCAACAAACGCTCCAATTAACACAAGAAGTGCAAATAGCTGGATGATGAAGGTCCCGGTAGTAGCACCAGCGAAAAGGCGATCCAAATTGATTCTACTTTTTTGTTCAGATGCAGATTGAGTTGCCAATTTCAGAATGCCCCAAAAGCAAGTTAATACCCCTCTCCTAGGTGCCAATACAAAAAACTTCCGTCAGACCTAAAGAGCGACAAGGCTTATAGGATGGATAACTACGGGATTCCTATCTCGAATAACTCAATTGATACCATGGATGGCAATTTGAACATGGACACAAAAACACAGTTACAACAAGAAATCCGTAATCTAGCAGAAGAAAAAGATGCGATTATATTAGCTCATAATTACCAACCACCCGAAATCCAAGAAATTGCTGATTATCTCGGCGATAGCTTTGGTCTTTGTCAAAAAGCCCAACAAATCGAAACTGACATCATCCTTTTTTGTGGTGTGCGGTTCATGGCAGAAACAGCCGCAATCTTGAATCCAGATAAACAGGTTCTCATTCCTGATACCAGTGCCCGATGCCCCATGGCAGCCCAGCTTCCCGCCTCCCTTATTCGTGAAGCCAAAACGCGACATCCTGGTCTGCCGGTCATTTTGTATGTGAATACCACCGCAGAGGCAAAGGCACAAGCTGATGTGATCTGTACGTCCTCAAATCTCTGTAAAATTCTTGAAGGTTTGGATACAAATCCGGTACTTTTTGGTCCAGATGGTAATATGGCTGATTATGCTAGGTATATCTGTGGATATGACGTTATTCCTATTCCTGAGCATGGCTTTTGTCATGTTCATGTCACTTTCAGTTTTGACCCCGAAATACTGAAACTCCAACAAGAGCACCCGGGTGCAAAGCTTCTGGTTCATCCTGAATGTGATTGGGCCCTTCAATCTCAGGCTGATTTCATTGGCTCCACCGGGCAAATGCTTGAATACGCCCAGAACAGTCCAGCTCACATTTTTATTATTGCAACTGAGGTGGACTTGGTTACACGTTTACGAAAAGAAATTCCGAATAAAACTTTCTTACCTGCCCTGCAGTACGCTGTATGTAAATCTATGAAAAAAATTACACTCGAAAAAGTGAGGGCAAGTTTGTTGAAGAATCAATTTCCCATTACTGTTGCGGCCCCAATCGCCAAACAGGCACGTAAAGCCATACAGCGAATGCTCGACCTTACAACGTAGTGTGAATGAAAATCCGGATGGATAGAAGCTTTTTAGGAGTTTCACTCAAATGAATTAGATAAGAACAGGTGAGACGAAATGACACATTCTCCATTGTCTCCGGGTGGGATCCCTGACCAATTAATACTCCAAAAATTCTACGCTATGCTAGATGAAGATATTGGATACGGGGATATCACTACATCTGCATTGATATCCAAAGAAAAATATGCAAAAGCTAGACTCTTTACACGTGAAGCGGGTATAGCAGCAGGAATGGAGATAGCATCGATTATTTTGTCAGATTTTAATTGTTCAGTTTCTGTTATACAACAAGATGGTTCACATGTAAAAGCAAATACAACTCTTCTTGAAATCCGAGGATTCGCAGCACCTCTATTATCCATTGAAAGAACACTACTCAATTTACTCCAGCGCATGTGTGGCATTGCCACTGCAACTGCCAATCTAGTTCAGAAGGCAAAACAATACAACCCTCATATTCGGATTGCAGCAACCCGAAAAACAGCTCCTTTACTTCGATATTTTGACAAACTCGCAGTAGTGCTTGGAGGTGGTGATTCACACCGATGGCGACTAGATGACGCTATTCTCATCAAAGATAACCATCTTGCCTTTTACGGAGATATCACTGATGCCATCAACTCTGCTCGTGAAAATGCTAGCTTCACCTGTCCAATTGAAATTGAAGTTTCTAGTCCAGAAGCAGCAATTACGGCAGCAAACTCAAAGGTGGATGCAATTTTAATCGATAACATGACACCGGAGCATGTATCCTCGATTGTGAAAAGCATTCGTCAATTAAAATTAACTCCAACTCCTATTCTTGAGGTCTCGGGTAATATCTCACCTGAAAACATTGGTAAATATGCTAAAACCGGAGTAGATGTAATCTCAATAGGGTGGCTAACACATTCTGTACCTGCTTTAGATTTGAGCATCGACATTATTCCAGCAAATCGACCAAAATCTTTGCAGAGATGATTAAAAAGATGAACCCTACGATTAATTATCCAGAAATTGAAGAAAAAATAACCAAGTGGCTCAGACAACAACTAGAGAAAAGTGAATGTACTGGTTTTGTAATAGGTATTTCTGGAGGTATCGATTCTAGCGTAGCATCAGTTCTATGCCGACGAGTCACTGACGCTACTCTGGGACTCATTCTCCCATGTGGATACTCATCTGCAGAAGATATTGACGATGCAAAAGCACTAGCAAGCCATTTCGGTATTGAATTTCGTGTCTATGACCTTACTCCCGTGTATGAAATATTTCTTTCCAGTCTTGGTCTTCAAGCCAATACGCCAATCAGCATTCCCCTTGCCAACATCAAAGCACGGTTGCGAATGGTCGCCTTGTACTATGAATCAAACCGCCTGAATCGACTCGTCGTTGGAACTGGTAATCGAACTGAACTGACGCTAGGCTTTTTTACCAAATTTGGCGATGGGGGTGTTGATCTTGTTCCATTGGGTGGTCTCTTAAAGCGGGAAATCAGAGGTCTGGCTGAGTACCTAGGCATCCCCGAGAAGATTATTTCAAAAACACCAAGTCCTGGATTGTGGCCAGGGCAAACTGATGAAGGAGAACTTGGTGCTAGTTACGATCAACTAGATGCGCTCATATCAGGTGAAACACCACAAGACTTGACCAATGCAGAAATTAAAAAATTCAAAAAACGTATAGCGGATAATCAACACAAACGGCAACTCCCCCCGGTTGGTCCTAGATAATCACTATCCGTT
>JBHLNC010000122.1:0-6139 GCA_048937435.1 Promethearchaeota archaeon
TATTTGGTGCCAAATCTATGCTGATGTACTAAATCGAGAAATCCGACAAGTGAGCAACCCCATTCAAGCAAATGCCCGAGGTGCTGCATTCATAGCAAGCGTTGGTTTAGGGAAAATCACTTTTGAAGAAATCCCTAACATAATACAAATATCAAAGGTCTTCAAACCCAATCCATTAAACCGAGAACTCTACGACATCCTCTTCAAAGAATATCTAAGCATCTATAAGACCAACAAGGACTTCTATAGGCGACTCAACACCTAACTGCTCAACCTTCAATCTTCCTGAGCTCATTTCTTTTTGCGTTTTGGAAGCAACACTAGCCAACGGGACCGGTCAAAATAGACTTCATTTCTAGAGATTTTTCCATTCTCTAGCTCCACAATATCCATCCCAAACTCCACAATCTTCTTTTTACCAATCGGAATGACCGCTCGCCATTTCACATTAAACCCTTTCAGTGTCGGGAAGACTTCAACAGGTTCCCATACCCAATTAGGATTTGCCGCGAGAAGTTTGGTGAAATAATCATTTAGTTGCTGGTGACCCTGAAGTCCCTCAGGATTTGCAGGATCAATGTAAAAGGCATTTTTTGTATAGAATTGGAGCAGCTTGTCAGGATCATTACCTGTCCATGAAGGAAGCCATTGGTGACAAAACTCGAGGATATACGCTTCTTCAGTCATTGTGCTTCCCTTCGCCTACTATCTTGTCCCTTTGCTATATAATCATTCATGCACCTTTAGCAACCTGATTGACTCTCGAACTTCTAAAAACAGACACATTGAATCTTGGAGTAAGAAAACCAATATAAGCACAAAAACTAACGAAAGGAATGGCTAAGTCTGTTGAGAAGGGTGAATCATGCGGAAACACGTCCTAATAGTAGCCATCGTTCTGATTCTGACCCTAGGCGCCTTTGACTCAATTTCCGCATTAAGAACTGAAAACAATGCTAATCGTGTAATCCTTGCACCAGTAAATTCTGGTATTTCTTCATTCCTAGATGTTATTGATTATAGCCAAAGCAATTCCCGAGTATTTTCCGATGCTGATAATGAAACATCATTCACCTTCAATTCTAATTGGTTTCCAGAGAATCATCATGGATACAGACTTTATGCATCCATCACAGATCTTCGGAAAACCATTGATCCTATTCCGAATGGTGATTTTGAACAATATGTAGAACCCGGAAACAATTGGACTTTGACACAATCAGATGGCATGATTAATTCCTTGAGTACTATTCCAGAAGGTAACCCTGAATCCTGCCTTGATATCGAACTAGCTTATAGCAAACTATTGCTAGCTCGAACAGCATATGTTGATAATAACTTTGAATACATCTCACAATTCACACCATCAACCCTCACTCTCTCTTTTGATATTCGGTATTCTGCCGATATAACTCAAGCAGATTGGTTCATCGTACGTGTCAGTATCGATGATCAATTTGGAAGTCCAGTAGGTATGTGGTGGAACACTACATCAGATTTCAATCCAGCAACCTGGACTCACATTAGTTTTCCAACCTTTCCAGTGAATGGATCTCTGACGCTTCGAATCACTCTTCAAAAAACCACAAGTACGAATCTCGATGTTGATGGACACATCTACTTTGACAACTTCGAATACCAGATCGGTAGTTATGGTACTCCCAGCGAGGTAGGTCTAACACTCAATAGCACCGTGGTGACGGATACTTTTGGAGCCAATGGTGAGGCTGATATCTATGTCGATCCAATTCTTAAAGAACAAACTAGTCCCTCTTTTGGATGGATTACTAATCAGACCTTTATCTTCGATGCAAATGATTCGATTACTTTTGATTTTGAATACACGATGTTTGTGAAATGTCATAATGATGAAGCCGCAATAGCATCATTTACTGTATCTTCAGAATCGGAACCTAGTTGGATTATTAATTATACTATCCCCTCTGGTCGACCTCCACTGGGTTATCATAATTATAGATTTGGACTGTATCTTCCCGATGATTGGGCTCTAGTTGCTGTGAGAAATCAAATTGGTAATATCATCACTAGTTATTCCTACAACACCACGAGTCGGTTTCTTCTCATGGGAGAAGATATCGGTGTCTCTGACGAGACATTTGATATTCATTGTTCTTCCATTGTTCAAACTGAAACCGTTCTTAATTCACCAGTGCCTGATGGTTGGTATGGATGGAGTGGATTATTTGTCAATGTTTCCTGGATAAATTCTGATTTGGACACCTTCATTACGAATGCTGAAGTTACTTTGCATTATGTTGGTGTAGGTGGTGGAGTATTCACCTATGAACTGACAGGAAATAATTATGGTTCTTATTCTATTGATTTACCACGTCTCTCATCTGAACAAAATTCTTCCGTCATAATAGTTGTTGAATTCCAGAAGGAAGGTTACCAGAGTGCAACCTCGGCAACAGGAACCGCATTGGTTTTCACCGTCGTTGTCAACACAGGAGTTTCCCCAACCATTTTTGGCATACCAACTGAAATACTCATCCTCGTTGTTGTACTCCTTATTGTCAGTATCCTGAGTTGGCTTCTATACAGCAAAGTCTACCGTCAACGATATGTTATCCCCAAACGGGTGGCACATGCACGCAAGCTCCAAGAAGTTCTTGAAATGTTCAATGACGTGACCAATCTATCACGTTTTCTTGTTCTTCATCATGGATCCGGAATTGCCATCTTTGATCCTTTCAAGGATAAGGGGATGGATGCCTCGTTGTTCGGTGGTTTCCTTCAAGCTCTACAGGCCTTTGCCATTGATGTTGCCTCAAATTCAGACGATTCCGCTCTACCAACACAGGCCAAGCTCTCCGAAATCACCTATGAGGGCTTTCGAGTCATCATCCATGATGGCACATATACTCGAACCGCCCTTGTATATCGCGGTATCCCCAGCGACACATTAAAAGAAAGAATCCAAACATTTTCAGAAAGATTCGAAGAAAGATATTCACAACAATTAAAAAAACGTGGATACGAACCTGCAATATTTGCTGGGGCCAATGATCTTCTGGAAGACATTTTCCATGTATCACTCTTATTCCCTCACAAAGTTGTCCCTGAAGTGCCTAAGGGTCTTTCTCTCTCTGTTTTAGAAAACCGCCTGCATTTTGTGGCTTTAGAACTAACAAAATCCAGTGAATACGTATTCTTGGGAGAAATCATGAATTCATACTTAGAGACAGTTAAAGAAGAATCCACCGAGTTAATGAATGCTATTTTCGAGCTTCGAGAAAAGAATCTATTGATTCCCACAGAAGTCTTCTAGTTTACATTATTTGGCATTAGAAATTTCTGGCTGGTTCCTAACACTTATTAAAATTATCAAACTGTGCTGATTTTGCTACACTAAAATCAACTGCATTAATCTGCCTTCAAGGTGTATAGCAATGTCAGATGAAATTAAAATCAGCAGCTCTCGACGTTATCTTGTCGTATTAGGTGCCCTCATTATCCAAGTCTGTTTAGGATCAATTTATGCGTGGTCAATCTTTCAAGCCGCACTGCGAGAAGGCGTCTATGTCTGGCCCTCCCTTATAACCCAACTGCCATTCGCCGCAGGACTGGCTTCCTTCGCAGCCTTCATGATTATCGCAGGCTACTATCAGGACCGAATTGGACCACGAAGAGTTGCTACGCTTGGCGGGATCTTGCTAGCTACTGGATACCTACTTGCGGGTCTTGTTGATTTCATAAGCCAAGGTAATCCAATTATCGGTACAGTATGGCTCATTATTACCTATGGAATAATTGCCGGAGCAGGTATTGGATTTGCCTACGTCTGTCCAATCGCTGCTCTTGTGAAATGGTTCCCAGACAAGAAAGGACTCATCACTGGTGTAGCCGTTGCAGGATTCGGCGCCGGGGCTCTCGTGATGGGTTACGTCGAAACATGGTTACTGAATTTACCCATGATATTCCCACTTGTAGGTGGAGCTTTCATAATCTTAGGTATTCTTTACTTTGCATTAGTCGTGTCTGGATCACAACTACTAACTAACCCCCCACTTGGCTGGATACCACCTGGATACGCCTCTACACCTGGTAAAATAAACGCTAAGGGTAAAGACTATGTTCCAAGGGAAATGATTGTAAATGTCGTGTTTTGGTTGTTGTGGTTCATGTTTCTCTTCGCAGCCACAGCAGGGCTCATGACCTTAGGGAATGTCAAATCAGCTGCAGCTGCCATTGATCCCTTAACATCAAGTCTACCAATCTGGGGAGTAATCGCTTCCATAATCGTCGGAGTCATGTCCATCTTCAATGCGATTGGTCGAATCGTTTGGGGTGCCCTATCAGACCGCATTGGACGAGTCACCACCATGGTGATCATGTTCACTCTGCTCACAATCGGCATGTTCGCCTTCGCCTTTCTGAGCACAACCTACGCGAGCTGGATTATTGTCATGACTGTAGCATCATTGGTAGGTTTCTGCTTTGGAGGAAACTTCGCCCTCTTCCCCTCTTCCACTGCCGACTACTATGGGACTAAGAATGTTGGATCGAATTATGGTGTTCTCTTCACAGCATACGGGGTTGCTGGAATCATCGGGGCCCTAGCTGCAGGATTTATCGTCGACTTCACAGGAAGTTACATCTTAGCCTTTACTATTACTGGAGTACTAGCAATCGTCGCGATTATTTTCACGATTTTCCTTTATCGCATTCGACGACCATCCCAGAAGTAATATGTGCGAGGCACAGCTAGCGCCTCCAAGCTCATCGTTTTTCGCCCACCACACTCAGATACAGGACACTTTCGTTTTTCCCATCAATCTCTAACAATTGATTCACTTCATCATCATAGAACGCGGCAACTTGACAACTACTCAACCCGACACCTTCCGCAGCGAGCGCAAGATTCTGAGCAATATGCCCGACATCAAGAAACACATAACGAAACGCCCGTTGCTTGTACTTCCATTTTGATCGCTCAAAAATTGCAGTCCAAAGAAACACAACGTTTCCGTGGGCTAGCATACTCTGCCCCAAAGCAGCTTCAGCCAGTTCTTTGCCAAATTTTCCAGGTTTAATAAGTTCTAATTCTCTCTCCGCCACTGAATAATGGTAGATACCCGGATCTAGGTCCTTGACATTAATGACACACAGATACGTCTCAATCGGATAGAGTCCACCAGCAGAAGGAGCCGTTCGCAACCCAATCGTCCCTCCATATGCTGGAACAAACGCTTTTGTAATACCCTGAGTCGCCCAAAGAATCTGAGACAACTGTTCTTTAGAAATCGGTTTCTCAGTGAATTTGCGGACACTCCGGCGACCTTTAAGAAGCCCCCACAACCCTGGCCCCTCTTCCAGTTGTGGAACAGGTATCCGGACACGCGAAGCTGAGTCATAGGTTTTGTATTGCGGAGGTTTTGTTGACAGATCTAATTTCCCACGGGGTAGAGTTTCTCGGTCATACTTTGTATTACTATAAAATTCCGGACCACTATCTTCAGACATAATGTCACCTCATCCGGCTTTCAGGGTTTTCACCGCTTTGACAGCCCAATAGGGATCATTTTGTAAGGCTCGTCCAACCGCTATGAAATCCACCTTCTCCTCCTGAATCACCTGATTCGCGTACTGGGGAGTTTTCACGCCACCGACACCGATCACTGGTACATCTACTACTTGTTTAATCGCTTGAGCTTGCGGCACGAAGTACCCTTCTGTTCCTTCAAGTGAAGCAGGTGCACTACCACACAAGCCCCCCGACACATCCAAAATATCCACACCTTCATGAACCAACGCCTTGGCAAACTGTTCCGAATCCACAATCTGGATGCCCATCATCTGCAAATCCACCGACCCCAGTCGATAAAGCAATAACCTTGACCCAATACGTCTCCGAATTTCCCGAACCACCTCAAGCGGAAACCGCATCCGATTCTCCAAGCTCCCCCCATATTCATCAGTTCGAAGATTCGACAAGGGTGAAACAAACCGATTCAACAGATACCCATGTGCCCCATGAATCTCCACGCCATCAAAACCTGCATTAGCCGCCCGTTCTGCAGCACGACCAAAGACAAACGTCAAGACTTCAATTTCCTGTACCGTGAGTTCTCGCGCCCCCTCCTTAGCAGAAGGCGCCACTTTCTCAATACCAAGT
>JBHLNC010000123.1:0-6134 GCA_048937435.1 Promethearchaeota archaeon
TACTGCAAAGACTCTGACAAGAGTTGGTGCAATTCTCCTAATTATTAGTGGCTTCATACAACTAGGCGAAAACATCCTTTTGGTCGTACTCGAACTGCTCTCTGGATACCTTTACAGAGGGTTTTTAGTAAACATCGGGCTAGGTATTGTCACCATCATTTTTGGTTTCTTAATTCTATTCGTCTTTTACCCAATGATTGATACTAATAGAACAAATGCCGGTATTTTCATCATGATCTTTGGCGTTATCGCTTTGATTGGTGGCTGGTGGCTGGGTTGGGTTGGGTCAATTCTTTGCCTTGTTGCATCTATCCTAATACTCATTGAAGAAAAGAGCGAAGTCTAAGATCCTTTATTCCCCAAGACTACTGAATTCTACAATATGAAATGTTTCAGTTATACTGATGATTGAAATACTACTCGATAAAATAGAACCCTTATATGGCGTCACATATTCGCCCGTTTGAATCATCTGATAAACCAGCAATCTTAGAGATATCCAAACGCACATGGGGTGGCTACGATCAACTGTCCTACCAATTAGATCAGTTGATGGCGAATCGAAATTCCTACATGTTCGTAATGGAGTTTAAAGATCGTGTCGTTGCGTTTGCGAATCTGCAAATCATTGACGAAGGAAAAACAGGGTGGATGGAGTACATGCGAGTCCACTGGCGATATCGAAGACGAGGCTTCGCCTGGATCATGACTAAGAAACTCATTAATGAAGCGAAAACTTTGGGTGTCAAACGCCTCCGTCTAACAACAACTATTGAAAATGAAGCGACCAAACGAATAACTGACCGGATAGGTATGCATCAAGTCCTTCAAATGAAGTTATTTTGGAAAGGAAACTTCCGTGGGATACGGTGGAAAGACACGTCTGTTCCAAACGAACCAGTTTCAACTGATGAAGCCTTCACGTTTCTGACAAATAACCCGAATCTGGTTCCTAAAGGCTTCCTTGTCGATTACTGGCATGCGTATGATTTAACCAAAGATACACTCGAATCGATCGGTGAGAATACAAAATTCTGGAAGGGTGAAAAAAACGGAAAGGCTAAGACGCTTTCATTTGGTTATCTTCGGGTTTTTCGCGGTGAACCAATGTGGTGTTCGACAATCTATGCGATAGGGGAACACTCCTTTTATTCAGCCCTCTCGCAACAGCTTCAAACCGCTGTGGAGCATGAGGCGCGAGGAGTGTTGTGTTTTCATCCCGTCGAGTATCAAGCTGCTCATAGTATCTCTGGGCTCAAAAGGAACACCTTTTCCAGTATACTTGTGTTGTATGAAAAGCACTCACCATTTGATACTTGGTGAGAAATGAGTACAATTCCAATAAGTAAAAAGGATGAATTGAATAGTTCTATTTAGCTATCACTTATTGGAGATGCCATGTGAATGGGTGACGTAAACACAGCTTCGACACTTGTGACTGTTGCGGCAGTTTTGCAGGTAATTTTCAGCATTTTATCGATGGTTGCAGGTCTATTTTCGGCATTTATGGTTCTGCCATTCATGTTAGATCCTTTCATGATGATGATAATGGGTTCATTGTTGTTATTCACGGTAGTACTCAACATTGTCATGGGTGTTATTGGAATTATCTTTTCGATTATTTGGTTTAATTGGCGACACTACCCCAGTGAACATAAAACTGGGTTGATCGTGAGTGGGATTCTTGGGTTACTCTTTGCGGGTTTCTTACCGGGTCTTTTAGCCCTAATCGGGGGCGCCGTGGCTCCATCACCCACCGAGTATACTGCCTTTGAACCCGTGAAAACTGTGCCTTTCAAGACCGAGAAGCGTTGCTCCAGTTGTGGCGCTGAAGCAACTGGCGACGATAAATTCTGTTGGAGATGCGGAGCAGCCCTTTAAGCACGTTTAATAAGCACTCTCACCTAGTCTGTTATGCAACCTTTGAACCAGATGGTGTAGCGCGTGGTAGGACTTCGCATCTATGGATTTGAAAATACACCATCAAATCTCTTAGCTGGAATCAAAAAAACGCTGGATAACCAGTTTTCCCAACTGTTCAACCCTGTGAGTCTTCACCCCGAGTTATTACCCGTTCCTGAGGATGCTTATGATTCGAAACGCCGCCAATACAGAGCACAACCATTTCTTGATACCCTCGACACTTTTGTCCCTCCAGATCTTCATAGTCTTGCCTTGGTGAATTATGATTTGTTTGTCCCTCGGCTGAACTTCATCTTCGGCGTAGCCCAACCGGGTGGACACGCTTTAGTCGCACTTCCAAGGCTTCGCCCCAGCTTCTATAAGCTGCCTACCGACGATGCTACTTACTTTGAACGCGTGACCAAGGAAGTCATCCATGAACTTGGCCATGTTTTGGGTCTCGATCATTGTACTCAATTTTGCGTGATGCGTTTTTCAAACACGCTAGCTGATACAGACCAGAAACCAGGGGAATATTGTCAAAGTTGCAAGAAAGCCCTTGGATAACTTGGTTAGCAAAAGAATTCGGCTCTGATAGTATTTTGCGTTAGGAAAAGCCTTCTTATTCTCATTCAGTCATTATTGAATCGGTGAAAGGGAAGATGTTTCTCGTTTCAGATCTGAAAAAAGCCTGGAATGTGATGGCTCAACCAAAACGAACCTTTGATCAAGAAAAGAACATCGAAGGCTATTGGCCAGTTCTTCGATGGTTTTTGGTTCTAAATGTGATTCTAGCATTATTGATGCCAATTGTCTGTTGGTTTGGAATTCCAGCGAATATCGTTCATTCTGGAACAAACGCACAAATGGGTGGATATGCGTATGCTCCCTTGCTTGAAACTATGACTGGAATTTCTCGGTACATTTGGGTCGGAATTCTTACCTACCTGTTGAATGTCTTGAAATTTCCAGTAATTGGACTGATTTACCATGTCATAGCAAAAATTCTGCGTGGTTCTGGAACTTTGCTAGACTCATTCAAGGTAGGCACCTATGCGGTTGCTCCAACTATTGTGTTTGGTTGGATTCCTTATTTCGGATTAATCTCAGGATTATGGGCTGGCTATCTCTATGTACTCGCTTTGAATTATCTTCATGAAACACCGTTAGGTCCGACAATCGCTGTAATTAACTTCCTTATCGGATTTCAGGTAGTGTGGGCGTTCACCTTTGGCTGGTTTGGTAGCACAATACCTTGGTAATGTAATCAATTGCGAACCGATTACTTACAATGGTAAATGACATGTTGATTTTATATAGCAAGACTATGCAAAGGGGGGGTTTACGAGGGACCATAACATGGCAGAAATAAAACGGTCTCGTGGATATTTAGCCTTCCTCGTTCTCTTCATGGGTCTTATTGGACAAATGGATGTCTGGCTCTCTCTCATCGAAACTCCTGCTGCACCATTTATACTCGCCGAAGCTGGTCTAGACCTTTCTACTCAATGGATCTTTGGCTTCTGGCAAGGTGTATTTGGCGTCATCGTATTTCTAGTGTTCTTCATCGGCTATTTTTCTGATGCGTTCGGACGACGAAGAGGCATTTTAGCGTTAGTACTAGTAATGGGTGTTCCTGCAGGACTCATTCTCCTCGTTCCCGCTCCAATAACAGTCGGTTCCATTGGCTGGTACCTATTTCTATTGTTCTACTCGATCGCCATCATGGGAACAACATCAAACCTCTGGGAAATCCCAATCACAGAAGAATCACCAGCGAAACGACGTGCACTCTATGGAAGTTTCGCCTTCCTCATCAGTGTCATTCCGCTTTACGCACTCCTTGGACAACGAATCATAGGTTCATTTGGCTGGAGATGGGGTTACGGTATCATGTTATTCTTCATGATTGTACTCCTTGTCCTTCTATTCTTCATGAAAGAAACACAGCGCTGGACGGATGTGCAAGAGGGACGTGCAGAAAAACGACTCGGTATTATTGAAGCAATCAGATCCTTGGGGCGGAGGGACCTTGCATATGTTGCAGTCGCTTCACTCGTTTATCTAATGTGGACTATCTCCTTCAAACTTGGTACAACATGGTCTGGAGTGTTCTTTCTTAGCACACCATATGCCTCTCAGTGGAGTCTGATACTCATAATCGGTGGACTAATGCTACCTATTAGCGCCGTCATCACAGGATTCCTCCTAGAAAGGATAGGTCGGAATATCACTTTGATCATAGGAAGTTTTGGCGCGATAATTTCCTTTGTAGGGCTAGGACTAGCCGGTTTACCAGCGTTCTTTTGGGGTGTGTACTTCTTTATGGCCATGGTGCTAGCTTGGATCTATGTGTACGTTTCTGAAATCTTTCCAACGAAGGTGCGTTCCTCAAGTGTTGGAATCGCCGTCACTGCCTCTCGTCTGGGTTATATCCTGGCTCCGCTAATTGCAACAATGCTATTCCTAAGTTTACCAGGGAATTGGATGGCCTTTTGGGTGGTAGCTGGAGTATTCATGCTATTCCCACTGTTGTCTTTCCTAACTAAACCCTATGAAACCATGGGGAAGGAACTCGAAACGATTGACAAAGAAAAGTAATCAAACTATGATCTCATGCCGGTATGGCAGCTCGTTTGCCATCCGGCTTCCCTTCTCTTTAGGACCGTTTATGTCGGAAGAACCCTGAGCAGGCATAAGTCGTGATACCTTTTTTCTCGAGTTCATCAAGGATGAGGTTCATCCCAATCGAATCGGAGCTATCATGTCCGGCGATGACTACGTACATGCCTTCTTTTTCTGTAGCTTCTTTGAGTGTGTCCGTCCAGTGCATTGTCACAATGGTACTGACGCCGGCTTGAGCGAGTTTCGGAACCGATTCAGCTCCAGGAGCTGTTCCGCCAGTGAAGAAGACAAATTTATCACCCACACTACCTTCAGGACTTCCCACTAGTATTTCGGGACCTGCACCGACCTTTTCAGCCTCTTGATATTCTGGAATCTCCAGTAGTCCATCAACTAAGTCCCCAAGTGTAATCGGATCTTTCTCCTTGAGATATTTAATTAGAAATTGGTAACCTAATGAATCAGCGGGTGTGTGTGCACACATGAAGGGCATATCCAATAGTTTTGCGGCATCAGTTGTTTGAGTATGATTTCGTGCCTTGGTTGCCCAATGTACTTCTTTGAGACGTTTCGCCATCGCCGATTCAGCTTGTGCGATGGGGACACCTGCCTGGGCCCAGTGCTCGGGTTGAAGACGCATCACAAAGTCCAAACGTGAGGTTCCAATTCCGTGGGGATGATGAGCCAAGACGAGATCAATTTTCTTGCCTTTATCACCCAATCGATCTGCCAGGACAATTTCTCCAGGGGTGATGTCAATGCCTGCAAGAAGACTTGTCACTTCACGGTCAGCATCACCGTATAGCAGACGGCAATCTGTGTAGGGATTCCAGATGACATCCTTATCTGCTAGCTCTTTCTTCCTGCCTTCCAACTTGTCGTACTTCTTTTTCGATTCTTCTAGAACCTTCTTGACTTTCTTTTCGCCTCGGGGATCTGCCTTAATTCCCATATCGACGATAAACCGATAGATATCTCCAAGCTTCATAGCTCAGGAAGTCCGTTCTTGATTAGTTTGAATGTTTCGGATAGAACAAAAACACGTTAGAAAACAGATCAGGACTTTTGGCTTTTTTATTCTTTGAGAAACCCCTTCTCCACTGCCTGGTCTAACAAGGTGAGTGTATGAGTCCAAAGGGCTTCCGAACCCTCGGGAATGTGTTTTTTCAACGATATCACTTCAGATTTTGAGATGTTATGTATTCGCCAAGAGCATCCTCCATTTAGATAAGCAAGAAGGAGGGGTTGGAAGGAATCAATCGCTCTAGCAAACTTTGCTTCAGGTGTGGACATTGCTTCATACTCTTGCCAAAGTAGATGAAATTCCTTTCCTTGATCTGGTGGTAATAAACCGAACAGGCGATCTGCGGCACTAATTTCACGGTCGTTTTGGTCCTTGGCTTGATCTCGATCATAGATGAAGGTGTCCCCAGCGTCGATTTCGACGATATCATGGATGAGCAGCATTTTGAGGACTTTCAAGATATCAATGTTTGGTTCATTGGCATATTCCCTCAGCAGGAGAACCATGAGGGTAATGTGCCAAGAGTGTTCTGCGTCGGTCTCTTTCCGGCTAGCGTCAATGAGCCAGGATTCGCGTACCACTT
>JBHLNC010000124.1:0-6068 GCA_048937435.1 Promethearchaeota archaeon
ATTTTTAGCACGAACAACATCAGACCAAATTCCGAGGTTTTCAAAGACTTCCTTAACTTCTTCAGTGGATTGAAGATCTTGGATCTCGTCTACAACAATCAGGGGAAGTTCATCAACCTCAAATAAATGACCACGTGCTTTGACTATGTCGGTTTGGGCTGTGGCTGCGATAGCAGATCGAATTGCTAAACGGCGTTCTTTCTTGTTAATGCGTTCTAGAGAATTTTTAGCAGCTTCGGGAGGATGAGTACGACGTCCCCCAACAGTGAAAGGGGCAAAGGCGCCACTTGAAGCAGAACGATAACCTCCACCTTTCCGTCGTGGAACTCGAGCCCGACCATGTCCCACACCCCAGGATTCAGCCGTGGTTCGTTTTCCAGCAAGCGGATCCACGCCATGTGGTTGATAACCGGCAGACTGTTGCGCAAGTACAGCCCGTTTAATTACGTCCTTCCGAAGTGGTGTGCTAAAGACTGGAGGAAGGGTCGCTGTTCCCTTTTTCTTACCGTCTAAAGTCAGAACCTTAATTGAATCCACTTGTAACCCTCCTTCACTATTTCTTCGCTGACATACTGATATAGACTATCTCCGGTGGCTTATCGGGAATCGGCTTAGGGCGATTGGGTACACGTAGTCTGACTAATCTTCGTGAAGGGCCGGGAATTGAACCATCAATAAGAAGAAAATCGGATTGTAGTGCTCCATAATGTGGAAATCCACCTGCCGGTGTGATATCGTCAGTTTTTTCACCGATTTTAAGAAGCCGTTTGTTATATTCTGTACGTTGATGGACACCCATTTGTCCTGGACGTGGAACTGTGTACATGATACGGTTTGGATGCCATGGACCAAGCGTACCTACTGCGCGGACTCGTTTCCGGGTTTTATGCGAGAGTTTTTTGACACCAAATCGTTTTATCACACCTTGAAATCCCTTCCCTTTGGTTACTCCAATGACATCAAGAAACTGACCTGGTTGGAAAATGTCTCGAACGCGAATTTCTTGCCCAAGGAGGCTCTTTGCGAATTCGAATTGATCTTTGATTGTCCCACCATAAACACCAAATTCAAGTACATCCGGTTTCTTTTGCCCAATACCGGCTTGACGGGGTTGCGTTAGGAGCTGTACTCGTAACTCAACCAGGTCATCAAGAGATTTGATGAATTTCTTCAAAGAGGCAGCGGCATCATAGTCTTTTGGCCAGGGCAATGTTCTACGGATATCCTTAGGAAGATTTTCCATCCACGTTTCACCAATTACTTGCAATTCCCCGCCATTGTGACCATATCCTCGTAGAGAGGCTACAAGCATTGGTGGTGTATCAATAATTGTTACAGCACGACTTATCTCACGACCATACCAGGGACTATTCGGTTTGTCGTCGACTAGGATCACATGCGTCATACCAACTTTATACCCTGCATAGCCCAGAATTTGAGGCTCTGTAACATGTGTAGGCCAATGACGAACACGTCCACTAAGACGCCGCGCACGTTTTCGGGGACGATAGGAAAGGCTACCATGTCTGGGGGCATGTTGTTTTCTATGACCCATGGATTCCACTACCAAGGGATTAGCTATGCCGAGAAAGCAATACCATCTACCAAATAAGGCGTTGCTTTTACGGCTTACCGGCTCGGAAGCAGATGCCGTGATTTAAGTGTTTTGATTAAATTGGAGTCATTTGGCTACCAAACTTTCGACCACACCGCTATTCCTTTAAACTAAAAGTACCATCCTACACGAAGGTCTGAAAAATCTTGAAGCATTTTCAGGAGCCGGGTTAGCCAAGTGGTTACGGCGCGGGCCTTGAGAAAGGGTATGCGAATACCGTTTCAAGGGAGCCTGTGGCTTCCGAGCCGCAAGGGTTCGAATCCCTTACCCGGCGCCAATTTCCCTATGACAGGACTTGTTAAGTCGTTCTTTATTTGACCATAAAAACACCAATGTTAAAAAGCGGGAACCCTGCCATTTCCTCAAGCGTTTCATTTGGTGGTTATCTGTGAAATATGAGTACTTTGACGAAATCACATCGGATCAAATGTTTCGGGCTTATGGATCCACACTTCCTGAAGTCTTCGAACATGCAGCCATGGCGCTATTTGGCGTAATGTATGACTTAGAGGAAATCAGGATCGATGAACAAGTCAAAGTGGAGGCAAAGGGCGTAGATAAAGAAAAACTACTTTATGATTGGTTGTCTAATCTTCTTCTTGAGTTTGAAGTGGAAGGTGTTTTTTTTGCGGAGTTTTCTGTCGAAGAAATTAATGAATCTCCCGATAAGGCATTTCATCTGATAGGGATCGCAAAAGGAAGTCGAACGATGCCCGAACTTCGAACTCATGTTAAAGGTGTGACATTTCATCGGTTTGCCCTTGAAAGGGTTAATAACCAATACATTGCTACGGTGGTAGTTGATGTTTAGGAGAACAACAACAGGAGGCGCATATTATCATGAAGGAGAAATTGAAACAACAAGATGAATTCCGTTGGTGGTTGGATAAGTCAGCACGAGAACGAATGAACGTGAGCGCCAAAATTATTGGTTCACGAAAAATTATTGACTCCTTAGAGGATGCGGCTGTTGAACAACTCACTAATGTAGCTACACTTCCTGGAGCTGTTGAGCCGGTTCTTGCAATGCCTGATGCACATTGGGGTTATGGATTACCCATGGGTGCAGTTGGTGCATTTGATGCCGAAGAAGGGATAATCTCCGCAGGGTGTACAGGTTTTGACATCAACTGTGGCGTACGTTTGCTTCGTACCAACCTCACCTTAGATGCCGTAAAACCAAAATTGGGTCAACTAATGGACGAACTCTTCCGGCGTATTCCTGCCGGTGTCGGTTCAAAAGGTAAACTACGATTAAGTGATGGACAATTTAACGACGTCGTACGGCTAGGAGCCCGTTGGGCGATTGATAATAATTATGGCATTGAAGCTGATCTTACTCACTGTGAAGAAAATGGAGGAATGGAAGGCGCAGCCACCAAAGAGCCGCGCATAACAGAGAAGGCTCGTCGGCGTGGTCAACCGCAACTAGGAACATTAGGTGCCGGTAATCATTATCTAGAAGTGCAAGAAGTAGAGAAAATATTCGATGAAAAAGTAGCAAAGACGTTTGGTCTTGAATCAGGACAGATTGTCGTCATGTTGCACTGTGGTTCTCGTGGTTTTGGACATCAGGTTGCAACAGATTACCTTGAACGAATGGCGACAGCTGTAAAGAAGTACAACATTTGGCTTCCAGATAGGCAACTTGTCTGCGCACCTGCTTCGTCACCTGAAGGACAGGACTATTATGCGGCGATGAAGGCAGCTGTCAATTTTGCCTTCTGTAATCGCCAAGTGATGACCCATTGGATTCGAGAAGGCTTTGAAGCAGTATTTGGCAAAGATTGGGAGACGATTGGTCTAAATCTCGTTTATGACGTAACACATAATATTTGCAAGTTCGAAACGCATGACCTGAATGGAACCAAACGTAATCTCTACGTTCACCGAAAAGGTGCAACACGTGCTTTTGGACCTGGGAACCTACTCATTCCTGAAGCCTATCGTGCTGTGGGGCAACCGGTTTTAATTGGTGGTTCGATGGGCACTGCTTCATATGTTCTCGTGGGTACAGAACAAGCCATGAAGGAAACTTTTGGTTCGACATGCCATGGTGCAGGGCGTGCTATGTCACGCAAAGCCGCAATCCGCCGATACCATGGACGGGAAATCAAACAAGCTCTTGAGCAGAAAGGAAAGGTTATTCGGTCAACTGGAACCAAGATACTGGCAGAAGAGGCCCCCAAGGCTTACAAGGATGTTCACATCGTTGTTGATTCTGTGCATGGAGCGAATATTTCTCGCAAAGTGGCATGCCAGGTACCATTGGGTGTCGTGAAAGGTTGAGAATGGTATCTAAGGATGACAGCCAAAAAGTCAGGTAAAAATCCCCTTTCCCTTGCAATTGCCATTCCATCTTCATTTATCGACGTATATTCTAGCAAAGCCCAAAAAACGCAACAAATTGGTCGAATTGCACGAGCGGCAGCGATCTTTCAGGTTGATGAGATTTTAGTCTATTTAGACCATGAAAACCAGGAGCAAGCAAGAAATCAGCAACTAATTACAAGAGTTCTTGAATACGTAGAAACACCCCAATATCTCCGAAAACACCTTTTTGGAAAAATATCAGAACTACAATTTGCAGGACTCCTTCCTCCTCTTCGGACCCCCCATCACCCTCTTGAGAAACACAGTAGGGCCCTCAAAGAAGGAGAAATCCGCGAAGGTTATGCATTCACAGAGAAAAACTTGAAGGTGATAGATGTTGGAGTCGAGTCACTTCTTCCACTTCTTGATGCCCACTCAATCGATTTACCAACTCGGATGACCGTAAAAATTACTCGTACAAAGACAGATGACCTAATAGCACGTCCATCTCGTCATCCTCGACCTTCGATTTACTGGGGATACAAAGTGACTAGTATACAATCACCATTGGGCGAATTTCTACTGAACTCCTCTTCTTACCGTTATATTGTGGCTCTGAGTCGTAAGGGAGCAGCCATAAGTAAGAAGCGGGCTCTCCTTCACAGGCAATGGAAACAGGCAAACCAGCTTCTCTTGCTTTTTGGAAGCCATAAGGAAGGATTGGCTGAGATTTTAGAGGGGGAGGGATTGCCGCTTTCTTCAGTTGCTAATCATACAATCAATTTGCTTAGCCACCAAGGGGTAGCAACTGTTAGAACTGAAGAGGCCGTTGGAATTGGTCTAGCAATCTTTCGTCTTATTGAACAAATTTGATGGAGATTCAATTCAGAAAGTGAGTTATGGAGAAGGTTCTCCGGGTGCAATGAGGAGTTCATATGAGCTAGAACCACTGAAATAGCCTAATTGGGAAACTTTGACTTCAAAATTGTGATAGCCGGGTGGGATATCAGGAATCTTTACTGGTAGTTGCGTTGGACTCGCCTCGACTTTTTGCGCGGCGATGACGAGGTCCCCCAGAAAAGCTTCTAACACTGCACCCTTTGGTGATGCATTTCCAGGAAGTCCAATGACTACAGTGAGATTTATTTCATCTTCTGGTTCGGCAGCAGCAGGTTCAGGTCCGATGACTTTCACATCAATTCGATAACGCCAATATACGAAACTTGATGGTAGTAAAAAGAGTAAAAACAAGAAAGTATAGACCAAGGCGCCTTGGAACAAAGCAATGATGAGATCTTCTCGAACGACAATCAGAGGCGTAAGGACGGGTATTAGAAGAATGGCAATAGCCGCGTAGACGATGAAGCTTCCACAGAATACAACTAACAAGAGGTTGCGAGGGTTATCGTTTGTCACAGATATACGGTTGAAAGTTTTTGCTAAATAGCATTTCTATTCAGTACTATAATGAATTTGGAATGAAGAGAAAACACAAGAAAAGTGTGCTATTTTAAGGTAATTTCTATGAATACTTCGTCTGGTACACGAATTCGCATGATTTGTCGCATGGTTCGCTCATCTGCTTCCAAATCTATG
Source organism: Promethearchaeota archaeon (assembly GCA_048937435.1). Lineage (GTDB taxonomy): Archaea > Asgardarchaeota > Hermodarchaeia > Hermodarchaeales > Hermodarchaeaceae > Hermodarchaeum. The sequence goes on from JBHLNC010000124.1 coordinate 5,525, forward strand.
AGCCGTTTGTGAATACGCATTTGCCAATGATCCCAGGTTGGTGTGCCTTCTCCGCAAGGCGATTTCCTAGTGTGAACTTTGAGTGTTTTAGTAGGTAGAGGGATGGGACCAGACATGTGAACGCCGGTTCGGGATACAATGGATTGGACTTGATTGCATACATCATTTAATTTGGGAATATCGGTACTTGAGAGTCGAATCCGTGCTTTTTGAACCATTATTACGACACCGAGTGAGCGTTAACAGGGGGGAATCAACCCCATTGTGTGCTTCCTTTTAACTTTTTTCACATATCAAGCCGCATATCTGGTCAAGGGTGTAAAAAGAAAAGGGGGGAAGAAGGAGTTGATAGCAGTGGTGGCTATCGCTACTTCTTCTCTTCAGTAATTTTTTGGACAATACCAACTGCTACGGTTCGTCCACTGTCTCGGATTGCGAAACGACCAAGCTGTTTCATGTCCTTGTATGTTTCGAGACAGATTGGTGTAACAGGGCGGAGTTTAACCAATGCAGAGTCACCCTGCTTGATGAAGTCGGGTTTCTC
>JBHLNC010000125.1:0-6062 GCA_048937435.1 Promethearchaeota archaeon
CGTGTCTTCATCGGTTGCAGGAAGGATGAGACCTTTGTAGTCGTCGTGGAATTCACATTCTTTAGTTGCGATGAAACGTGTTCCCATTTGAATGCCAACTGCACCCATAGCCAGCGCACCAGCAAGACCCTTACCGTCATACCAGCCACCGCAGGATACAACCGGAGTGTCTCCAGCAAATTCAACCATTTCAGCGGTAAGTACGGAGGTCGCGACTTTTTCATAGCTGTTATGACCGCCACCTTCGTAGCCTGTTGCGACGATGCCATCGAGAAAACCTTTAGTTCCGGGGAATTTTTTCTGGAACCACGCAGGGTTAAGGGCTTTTTCAGCAAGCCATTTGGCGGGAATTACATGGAAAACTAGAATATCTGGATCGACGTCTTTGAAGTGATGGGCGCCAGGGCGTGGGTCACCTGCGGAGGTGATGACAAGTCGGAGTTGTTCCCGGGCTTTCTTATTTTCTTTGCGAATGCGGGGGATAAGCTTGATGAGATCTGGGTAATCGATTTGAAGTCGAGCGGTACGGATGTTGACACCAAAGGGCTTGTCAGTGTTTTCAACGACATCGAGGATGTTCTTCTCCATTTCTTTGATGGGGTCCATGTTACGGAGGTTAGTGTGAGAGACGATGCCGAAGGCACCAGCGTTGCTAACAGCTGCACAGAGTTTAGTTGTGTAAAAAGGTCCCATTGCAGCTTGGATAATTGGGTGTTTGCAGCCGAGCATTTCAGTGAGTTTAGTCTTAATCATTAGGTTCACCATTCAATGAGGAATAGTTTGGTGGGGGAGTTGCCTTCTCATTGACGGGAGGAGTGATTTAAGTGTGCGGTTTGTTGCGGATTCGTTGTAAATCGTCAAGCTTATAGTCCTGTTGTCTGTGTTTTCAGTAAACCCGTTTAATTGGTGTGATATTGAGTTTTGACTATCAATAATCTAATTAGAAAAACTTGGGTGGTTATTTGAATGACGCAATTGGGAAAGGTTGACTGGATTTGTGTTGGGTTTATGGTAGCCGTGATTCTCGTAGCTAGTGGGTATCTAGCGTTGTTTCATGGATGGGTATATATGTGGCTTGTCATTGGGTTGGTGGTTGTGTTTTTTGTAATTTTCATAATCACTTCGAGATGGCGTATAAATCGGGCAGGTTGAGAAAAGGGAGGACAGGGCGTTGAACGCCCTTTTAATTGTCTATAGGTATTCTATCTTCGTCTTCGAAGTAAGATGACCACAATTAGGATAATAATTATCAGTACTACCACACCTATCAAGATGTAGAGTAAGGATATACCAAACAGTTTGTAGTACATCAAAAAGCCCATGATGCCGAAGAAGTCAGCACTGATGAGTTCAATGGTAGTTGTCGTAGTCAAATCTAACGAACCTGTTTGCAGAATATCCACTTCATCGGTGACTTTCAGGAGTATTCCTGTATCCTTATCTATCCAAGTAGTGATGTTAGTTTCAGCGTAATTAGGTAAAGACTCGATTAGCGTGTGTGTTTCGTTTTTCATGGCAATCCGTGGACCAACAGGTGTGTTGAGACTCTCTTCGGTCCAGGCTGCAGCATTCACTTCCAAAGGCGCTCCGGTGACAATATCACCATAGGGAGCCCAAGAAGTGTTCCAGTAGATCATTGTGTGGAGGTTTTCTGTCATAAAGAACGGTGGAAAGGGCAGTGGCATGAAGATAAAGAGCCAAAGACCCCACGTGTAGCCAATATAGGCGAGAATAGTATCTGATCCTATTGTGTAATTGAGGAATACTGCTGAATATTCGTCGAGACCTAAGCCAGTAGTCAATGAATCATTAAAGTGGATAAGACCAGTCGTAGTGAAACTGAAACTAGTATTCGAGGGGTTGATGGTTTCGTCATAGGATAATCCATCCCCGAGGTCTACTAGCACTATGTCACCTTCACCGGCTAAGGCTGGCCAGGTAACTGTTCCTGAAACTTCTTGTTGAACAAGGAAATCGTCAGGTTGAGCATCAAGCACAGTGTATTTTGCACTTGCTGAATATTGAATTGTGCCATCGATAGGATCGTCCCAGTCGGCTTCACCAGTAATGGCATAAGTCCAATTTTGACCTATTTGTGGAAATGGTGGTGTCTGAGCGCTGGCAATGCTAGGTGTCATCATCAGGAAAAGAAAGACTAGAAGAAGTGCAACTAGAGGTTTCCGCTTCATTTTAGCAAGCTCCTAAAATGGAATAAGTGCAGTTCTCCAGTAAATACCTCTTCCATTTACACTTAAGAAGTTTGAGTCCCATACTTTTTTCATCGTTACTTCGTTGAAGGTGAATTCTATGGTTCAATTTGGACAGCAGCTCTTCTTTTCTCGGTCCTGGGATTTAGTGAAAAAGAAAGTTGCTATGATGATTGAGCAAAAAAATTGGAGTACTTGTTGGGTTCCTGATCATCTACGCGGACTACCCCCTTTTGCCATTGATGCCTTTCTCTCACCATGGACGATGTTGGGTGCATTTACAGAACTGGCTCCCGATATGAAATTTGGTGTAGCCGTGACAGATGCCATTCGTCTGCATCCTGCAATTCTTGCCCAGAATGCCGTTTCGTTGGATCATCAATCCAACGGACGATTCATTCTGGGAATAGGCGCAGGTGAGAAGATGAACCTCACGGTGTATGGTTTTCCTTCAAAATATGCTGTTAGTCGACTTCGTGAGTGTATTGAAGTGATGAAGCTGCTTTGGACACAAACAGGACCTATCGATCATAAGGGGCGCTTTTTCCAGCTCAAAGGGGCCGTGTTGGAACCCAAACCTATCACACAACCTCACCCTCCCGTTTGGATAGCTGGAAATGGTCCAGGTACCCGAAAATTAACCGCTGAGTTAGCTGACGGGTGGTTCCCATTTCCTGCTTTGCCCGAAATGTATCGAGATGGATTACTAGACATTCATCAGCATATGAAACGCTTTGGACGAGATCCAACCACTCTTTCACCGGGATTTTGGGGTCGTGTATTCATGCATGACGATCCAGGAAAAATCTCTCAATATCTTGGGGGGTTACGTGGGCAACTTGTATTACAACCCCGCGTGCTCGATTCAATTGGGTACTGGAAGGAGGAGTATGTGCCGCTTTACCGAGATCAGGGTATACATCCTGATCAGGTTAGTTTGCTGACCTATGATGCGAATGATGTGGCAAAACTGGATATTAGTAAACTCCTCCCCATTGTGGCAGATATTCCTGAGGATGTAATTAAATCGATAACACTTGCTGGTTCTCCTGAAGAGGTTACGAAGAAAATCCAATCCTTTGTTGATTCTGGTGTTGACCAATTTTGTTTCGAAATCATAAATGGTGCCAGTTCACGTAATGCACCCTTTACCTATTTTGATGTTTCACGGATACTCGCGGAAGATATCTATCCGGCATTACATGGCTAGCGTTCAACTTTCCGGGCAAGAATGAATACATACAATGCAAGGAAGAATTTTCCAATAAATGCGGTAACACTAGCTACCCAGAATGCGGGTATCGCATCAAAGGGTATTGGTGGGGTCACAGCAAAGGATACTAATGCTATCGCGAGGCTTGACGTGAACGTGATAAAGGGGTTCAAAAGGGTAACACTCTGTTGCATAGTAATTACATGCAGAGCAAAAGCTGTGAGAAGGACCGTGAACAAAGTCCATCCGATGAGTTTCGAGGGCTCATCGCCGTAACCAAACAGAGTGTCTAATAATTTATTATTCACTCCACGAATTCCCCAACGAATACGTTGACCGAGTGAAAGAGGTTCAACTCCTTTCTCTGAATCCTTGTTGGATGCTTTGTTCCACGAGGATTGACGAGTGGAACGCATTTCATTCAGGTAGTGTTTGCTACTGAGGTCTAATCGGCCTTCTTGTTTGAAGTAAATTTTAAGGACTCGGTGATCGCGGATAAGATCCTCTGCATCTCGTTGTTCTACGTTATAGTCTTCCAGGGTGTATGTCCGGGGATGATTTCCTGTTCCTAGGTCCGGTCGAAGCCCAAGGCGTTCTTGGTGGGCAACGAGATTGTCGAGTGAAGCTGCGTTTTTCAACGTACATAACATTAATTGTGCTGATCCAAATTTTCCGGCAAAATACACGTTATCGATATGTGTACTATCAAAATGAGCTGAAACGAGGTTGGCTCCTCGTAAATCCGTGTATTCCAATTTGGCACTGTCGAACATGGCTCCCTGCAAATCCGCCCGAACAAAATCTGCATATTGAAGTTCTGTGAGAATCAACTGGGCTCGTCGCAGATTTGCTCCCCACAGAATCGCTCCTTTCAAGTTCGCTCCCCAAAGATCCGCTTCGAGAAGATTCGCTTGACTCAGATTTGCACCTTGAAGGTTGGCTTTGGTAAGGGAAGCTCCATGGAGATTTGCATCATGCAACAGGACTTCCAACATGATAGCGTCATCCAGTCTACCATCTACCAGATACGCTTCGCAGAGGTGCTTCTCTTCTTCCTCGCTTTGACTAAAATCGATACCTCGGAGATCTTTATCAGGAAGAACTTGGTGCCACAGGCAATACGGACTGCCTGGAACTGTAGGATGTGAACAACGTTCACCCCGTTTATGACACGGGCGTTCGTGGCGATAGATGTAAGTGCAGACCGCTGGTGGCACTTGTCCGGACACTATGTATTAACCCCCTCTGATACGAGGTTCGGTGTGTCTTTCCGCAACGGGTGGTTTCCCCAGTTACTTTCTCCTCTCATTTTGAGGTATTATTAGCCTTTGGGAGGATGAACGCTGGGATTATTCAAATTCGCGATTTATTGAGAATTCTGTGGATGCCTTTTATATTAGAGCGTATCCGGTAGCATCTCTAAACACTCTTCGTATCTCCATGAACTGGTGATATCTTAATGGTCGAAGCTGCATCATTTGTTGAACAGAATGGCCGGATCCGGTCAATTGATGTTCTTCGTGGGGTGGCGCTCGTCTTTATGGTAATCAACCATTTTGGCCAAACCTTTGTGGGTGGTGGATATCACTCCCCAGTTGCTGCAGCTATTCTTTTCTTTGGGATAATTCCTGCTCCGCTCTTCTATATTGTTGCAGGAATTGGAGTGGTATTGACAAATCACCAACTGCGTAAGAAGGAGGCAACCACGCAAACTATCTGGCAGCGGGTGTTCATTCGGGGAGTACTTATTATGGGTTCAGGCTACCTCTTTGCGATAACGTTCTTTGGTCCGGTCTGGTGGCTTGATTGGAGTATTCTCCAGCTCATCGGATTCTCTCTCATTATTTGTCAAATAGCCTTGTTAATTCCTTGGCGGTACCGGCTCATACTTCCTATCATCCTCATTGCGTTGATGCCAATTGTTCAGGATTGGCTGAATTATGATGTGGTGGTTGGAACTGTGGGAAACATTCAGTATGCACCACCATCTACGTTGTTTGATCATCTGTCAGCAATCATTGCTACAGGCAAAGCGCCAATTTTTCCCTGGCTAGCCTGTCCAATTATAGGAACGATTATTGGAGAATTCTTTGTTGAACGACCCTATAATCCTCGGCGTATCGTCTATAGTTCATTGCTTGTTGGAGGGAGCATGTGCCTGTTGGTTCTTCCCCTACTAGTTCTCATTAGTGACCCTGTTACCCAATACCCCCTAACCAGTGGCTTCCTATTTCTGTCAACTGGAATGGCACTCTTGGCGGTAGCCAGTATCGTAACAACTGTGGACGTGTGGGGCTGGTGGAATCCAGCGAGTCGGTTCATAGAAGTGAATGGGCAGATCGCGTTGATTTCGTATATTGCTCATCATTTCTATGGGATAACACTAATCGGGGTGATTTTTGGCTTCTATCGAGCGCTAGAGGTCATCGGGCTGACCGTAATCATAATCAGCTACTTTGTCCTTGTTCTGATGTTCGCCTACTTTTGGCTACCATTTCGGAAAAGCCGTTCTGCATACTGGGATATTGCAGTCACCTATCTCATTCTCTTTCTTGCGCTTTTCGGACGCTGGATATTAGCAGTTGTTGGATTCTGGACATTCTAGCAATAGGAGCAATTAAGTGGCGTAAAGAAGAGAAGAC